>NZ_JBEOPP010000010.1:0-111049 GCF_040310185.1 Shewanella sp. T24-MNA-CIBAN-0130
CGAAAGACAGTGAGCCTGTGGTTGATGCCAGACAGCACGTTAGCTTAATGAGTCGCAGTTTAATGTTATTTCATACTAAATTTGAATTCCCCAGGAGCAATTGATGACTACAGCGAAAGACAGTGAGCCTGTGGTTGATGCCAGACAGCACGTTAGCTTAATGAGTCGCAGTTTAATGTTATTTCATACTGAATTTGAATTTTCCAGGAGCAATTGATGACTACAGCGAAAGATAGTGCCAGTGTTAATAAAGCGTCTGCCGGTGCGAGTAGAAGCAAAGCCAACAGCAAGGCCAGCAGTAAGGCCAAAGCTGACGCTGAGACCTTATCTACTAAATTATCTAACGCCGCTGACATAACGGCCAGCTCACACGCCGAGCCTTGTGAACCTTGCGACAGTTTATCGGCATCGTTAGCCAGACATATTCGCTATGGGTTATGCCGAGATGAGCATGAAAAACATGAACTCTTTAATGCCGTGGCGCACAGCGTTAAAGAGCAAATGCTCGATAGCTGGCGTCAAACGCGGATAAAAGACAATCAATATCAACAAAAACAAGTGGCTTACTTATCGCTTGAGTTTTTGATGGGTCGAGCCTTAGGTAATGCATTATTGAGTTTAGACATTACCGCTGATGCACAGCAAGTACTGTCCGATTATGCCACCAACTTAGAAGATCTTGAACAAGTTGAGCAAGATGCAGGATTAGGCAATGGCGGACTTGGACGACTAGCAGCTTGCTTTTTAGACAGCTGTGCCAGTTTAGACTTACCGGTGACCGGTTATGGTATTCGTTACCAATACGGTATGTTTGCGCAAAAAATTGTCGACGGCTATCAAGTTGAACGTCCAGATCGTTGGTTACGTCATGGTAATCCATGGGAAGTTCGGATCGCCAACCGTATCGTTAGCGTGCCGTTTTTTGGTCATACCGAAACCTATCTTGATAAGCGGGGACATCGACACCATGTTTGGGCCGAGACCCAAAATGTATTAGCCGTCCCTTATGACATGCCGATCCCAGGGTTTAAAAATGGTCGAATTAACACGTTGAGATTATGGAAAGCCGAAGCCAATGATGAGTTTGACTTAGATGAGTTTAACGAAGGCGATTACGCCGAAGCGGTAGCGACCAAAAATTTGGCTGAACAAATTACTATGGTGTTGTACCCCAATGATGCGAGTGTTAATGGCAAAGAATTACGGTTGAGGCAACAATACTTTTTATCGTCAGCCAGTTTGCAAGATTTACTGGCTCGTTACGTTAGTCAATTTGGTGAGGATTTCAGCCAGTTTAATGAGCATAACGTGTTACAGCTTAACGATACTCACCCGAGCATTGCGGTCCCTGAGTTAATGCGGCTTTTGCTTGATCAATATGGCTTGAGTTGGGACGCAGCATGGGCTATCACCAGCCAATCGATGGCGTATACTAATCATACTTTACTGCCCGAAGCATTAGAGCGTTGGTCAGTGCCAATGATGAAAAATATGTTGCCACGGATTGTTGAAATAATCTTCGAAATTAATGCGCGCTATTTAGAACAAGTCGCCCACCATTGGCCGGGAGATATTCAAAAGCTGGCCAATATGTCGATTATTGAAGAAGGCCCAGAGCAGCATATTCGTATGGCCTATTTAGCGATTGTCGCCTGTTTTTCGGTTAATGGGGTGGCGGGTTTGCATACACAATTACTCAAAGAGGGGCTGTTTAAGGATTTTTACCAATTGTGGCCTCATAAATTTAATAACAAAACCAATGGTGTTACTCCTAGGCGTTGGCTTGCGTATTGTAATCCTAAATTATCCTCATTAATTTGCCGTCGTTTAGGCGATGAATGGATCAACGATTTATCTCGTCTGACGGCACTTAATGCTTTTACCAGTGATAAGGCGTTTGTTAAAGAGTGGGCGCAAATAAAGTTCGAAAATAAACAAGCATTAACGGCATTCGTTAAACAACAATGCGGTGTCGAATTTGACCCACTGATGATGTTTGATGTGCAAGTTAAGCGTATCCATGAGTACAAACGCCAGCTACTGAATATTTTACATGTTATCCATTTATACCGCCGTATCCTCAATGGGGACACACAAGATATGGTGCCTCGTTGTGTGTTGATTGGTGGTAAGGCGGCGCCAGGTTATGCCATGGCAAAACAAATCATTAAGTTGGCCAATAATGTTGCCCATATGGTTAACTCCGATCCTCTGGTGTCGCCATTGTTACGGATGGCTTTCTTACCCAACTACAATGTTAGTGCCATGGAAAAAATATGTCCGGGTACCGATTTATCTGAGCAAATATCGACTGCGGGTAAAGAAGCCTCAGGCACTGGCAACATGAAGTTTATGATGAATGGCGCCTTAACTATTGGCACGTTAGATGGCGCCAATATTGAGATGCTCGAAGAAGTCGGCTATGAGAATTTCTTCCTATTCGGCTTAGATGCTAAGCAAGTGACACAAGCTCGAATTGATTATCAACCTCAACATATTATCGAACATTCAAAAGCCCTTAACCGAGTGATGAGCATGCTAAAAAGTGGTCATTTTAATTTGGTCGAACCCGGTATTTTCGATGACATTATTGCCTCGGTTCTTGACTCCAATGATCAATGGATGACCGCCGCTGATTTTGACAGCTATTGCTTGGCACAAGAGCAGGTGGCAAAGACCTATCTTGATCAAGATAGTTGGCAAAAAATCAGTATCCGAAATACCGCTGCTAGCGGACGTTTCTCAAGCGACAACACAATAGCGGGCTACCGCGATGAAATCTGGATGAAAAAGTAATACAAGGATGGCGGTGTAATGCCGAAAACAAGGTAGGTCGTTGATCAGTTAGTATTTGTTGATGGCTATGTTTGATAACCAAATGGAGTCTACTTATGAGTAATGTTCGTTATATTAGTAATTTAACTCGTGATACCTATGCGCTTATCTTGGCGGGGGGGCGAGGTTCACGGTTGCATGAATTAACCGACCGGCGCGCTAAACCGGCGTTATATTTTGGCGGTAATTATCGCATTATCGATTTCCCACTATCGAACTGTATCAACTCAGGAATACGTAGAGTAGGAGTGGTGACACAATATAAGTCACATTCATTAATTCGACATGTGACTCGTGGCTGGGGTCATTTTAAAAAGGAGCTCGGGGAGTCGGTTGAAATTTTACCGGCATCACAGCGAACATCAGGGAACTGGTATCAGGGTACTGCAGATGCTGTATTTCAAAATATCGACATTATTCGTCATGAAAAGCCTAAGTACGTGATGATCCTATCGGGCGATCACATATACCGCATGGATTATGCAGGCTTGTTAGCCGCCCATGTTGAATCAGGTGCCGATATGACGGTGTGTTGTTTAGAAACCCCGATAGCTGAAGCCGCTGGTGCTTTTGGGGTGATGGAGGTCGATAGCACGAATAGGGTAATTGGGTTTGAAGAAAAGCCGGCTCATCCGAAACCGACGCACAATGATCCGGAAAAGTGTTTAGCCTCGATGGGCAATTATGTGTTTAATACTCAGTTTTTGTTCGACCAATTGAAAAAAGATGCCAACAACGAAAAATCAGACCGTGATTTTGGTAAAGATATTATCCCGGCGATCATTGAAAAACACAATGTGTTTGCGTTCCCTTTTTCCAGTGCCGTCCCTGATGAGCCAGCTTATTGGCGCGATGTAGGAACCTTAGATTCATTTTTTCAAGCGAATATGGAATTATTGGCACCGACACCGCCATTGAATTTGTATGATGCTAAATGGCCTATTTGGACTTATCAGGAGCAACTTCCTCCGGCTAAATTTGTATTTGATGATAAAGATAGGCGCGGTATGGCGGTAGATTCTATCGTCGCTGGTGGCTGTATTATCTCGGGCGCGAAAGTGAAACGCTGTGTGTTATTTAACGAAGTGCGTGTATGTTCTTATTCGTTTGTGAAAGACTCTGTGCTATTGCCCGATGTGGTGGTATTAAAGCATTGTAAAATCCAAAATGCCATTCTTGATAGAGGTTGTATTATCCCTGAAGGCATGGTGATTGGATATAATCACGATCATGACCGAGCGAGGGGCTTTAGGGTATCAGAAAAAGGTATTACCTTAGTGACACGTAAAATGTTGGGTTTACCTGTTGGTTAAGAATAAGGATCGTTAATGAGTTCAGTGAGTATAAAACGAGTACTGCTCGTGGCAGCAGAAAATGATGCACTGCACGGCGCCAAGGTTGGTGGCATGGCGGATGTTATCCGCGATTTACCGCCAGCGTTAGCACAATGCAGCGTGATAGCCGATGTTGCTATGCCTAATTACGGCTTTTTAGCCCAACAATATTGTGCTGCATATTTGGCTGATATTGAGGTTGATTTTGCCGGTGAACGTCATTCCGTTACCGTGTATCGGTTGCCAAGACCGCAACACAAAGACGCCATAGTGACTGTGGACCAAGATAAGTTTGACGACTCAATAGCGCAAATTTATCTATTTGATCATCCGCTGTTTAATCATCAAGGCCAAGTATACTGTAACGGTTCGGTCGACAGACCTTTTGCCGAAGATGCGACCAAATTTGCCCTGTTTTCCCTCTGTGTCGCCACCAGTTTAGTGCGGGAAATATTGCCGCGCATGGATGTATTACATCTGCACGACTGGCACAGCGCTATGGTGGCAATGCTTCGAGGTTGCGTGGTTGATTTTGCTGGATTGAAATCTTTGGCTTGCGTGTTTACCATCCACAATTTGGCTTTACAAGGGATCCGCCCCTTTAGTGGTGATGAGTCGTCGTTTGGCCATTGGTTTCCACAATACATTGACAAATTAGACCCTATTGCCAAAGAAAGCTTATTCGATCCTCGCTACAGCAATTGTATTAATCCGATGCGAATGGGTATTGTGCTGAGCGATAAAGTGCATTTAGTGTCTCCCACTTATGCGCAAGAGGTGTTAAAGCCTTCAGATCATCACAAAGGTTTTTTCGGTGGCGAAGGATTGGAAAATGATCTAGCGACTAAAGATCAGCAAGGCAATTTAGTCGGGATTATTAATGGCTGCGTCTATGATGAGGCCATTTCTGCCTTTGATGCACATAAAGCCAGCTATAAAGATTTATTGCTCCAAGCTGAAAATACCGTTATTCAATGGCAAGCGAAAGCCATTAACCTCAGTGTTATCGACGCAATGGCATTAGCGCGTATTGGTCAGTATAAACATGCGCTGTTGAGCGACTCATTGGCGCTAAAACCGGCTCAGATTAAGGATGAGACAGAGCGGTTTTTACTGACCTCTGTCGGCCGGTTAACGGAACAAAAAGTGTTGATTTTATTGCAGCCATTTAGCGATCCTCAAGGTCTTTCCTCAGCAAAAACGGTGTTGGACGCGATATTGCTATCGCTTAAAAAGCTGCAACCGGATGGTGTCTTCCTGATGATAGGCAGCGGCGATTTGCATATCGCTAAAATGATGCAAGCAACTGCCGCGCGTTATGATAACTTTCTGTTTTTACATGGTTATGATGAAGCGTTAGCAGAACAGCTTTATCAATGTGGCAGTTTATTTTTAATGCCCAGTTCATTTGAACCTTGCGGGATCAGTCAAATGCTCGCAATGCGGGTAGGACAACCTTGTTTAGTTCATGGTGTGGGTGGGCTTTACGATACGGTTGAAGATAATGTCAGTGGTTGGGTGTTTAATGGCGAAACGTTGGCCTCACAGGGTCAGGCCTTGGTTGAACGATTTAACCAAGTGGTCCAATTATTGGGTAGCGATACTTGGCAACAGGTGAAGCACAATGCCGCCAAACAACGATTTACCTGGGATGAGGTCGCCAAGGAGTATATTGAAAAATTATATGTGACTAATTGAAATGATTAGTCACCATCTAGGCTAACGAACTGGGTAATGTTATACCTGCGAGCTAATAGCATTATCATCTTTAATGCTATCGGTTAGCATTATTATTGACCCTATTATTAGGAACTATTATTAGCGTTATGTTGAGCGTTATTGTTAGCACTATGATGGTCGCTGTTATTGGTACTCATGTTATTTCTATCGATAGTAAAAACAGCAACATTAAGCCATGAAAAAAGCCAATCAAACTCGATTGGCTTTTTTGTATTTCATCGGCAACTTCAGGTTATGAATGACTGAACGCTTTATGTCGATAATCTTTGCGCTAAGTCATCATGACTATTTTAATACCGTTGTTGCCTTTAGAGATACAGTCCGATGTTACTGACTATGAGTCTAGTAGGTGTAGCGTAGATCTAAGTAATAATAACCACCATTAAACCCAAATGGGGTATTGGTGAGCGGGTATACAAATATCCCGTTAAAGTTATTGTCTTCAGGACGTTTTTCTGGATAAGTATCAAACAGATTTTGGGCCCCTAAGGTGACAGCCAGATTATCCGTTGCTTGATAACGCGTGCTCAGATCGGTAGTCCATCTGGCATCATATTGCACTTCACTGGATGAATAACCCACAGTATAGTCACTGAAATAGCTGAAACGTAAATTGGTGCTGAAGTCATCATAATGATGAGTAAAGCCGATATTAGCGGTATTTTTTGGATTCGCTTCCGTCATGCGAATGACTTCAATACGATCAAATAACTGATCTTCTAAGCCATTGAGGATTGACGGTAACCTAATCGACTCAATTTCAGTTTCTTTATAAGAGTAAGCAAGGTTTGCTTTCAAATCGCCATATTCGCCAAGATTAATACCTTGAGTGACAACTAAGTCAACGCCTTGGGTTTGAGTGTCGACAGCATTCATAAAAAATCGCGCGGAGTCCGCATTGGTGCCCTCAAGGATAGAGGCAATTACCGCTGAACTTTCTTTGTCGATATCGCCAGATAAAATAATCCGGTCATCGACATTGATTTGATAAGCATCCAAGGTCACAACAAAACCATTCTCGCTGGTGTAAACAATACCGGCACTGTAGGAATGTGATATTTCTGCTTTAAGATCGGGAATGCCCAGCTCAGCTTTTACCGGCGATAACTGGTTAAAGGTGCCTGACTCTCTTGGGACAAACTCGCCAGTGATCGGATCTGGATCAAAGAAGGTTGATACATTGGTAAAATAAAGCTGTTGCACACTGGGTGCGCGGAAACCGGTGTCAGTGGTTAAACGTAACGCCAGATTATCGGTTAACTCATAACGACCGGATAATTTCCAACTGGTGTTGCTACCAAAATCGGCATAATCTTCATAGCGAACCGCTGCAGCCCAATAAAAATAATCACTGAGTTGGTTTTCAAGTTCAATATACAGACCGAGATTGGTGCGACTCTCGTCAACTTCCGACTCTTTGGTAAAGCCACCAAATCCCTGACTGCCGCCAGACTTATCTTGGTAATCACCTTGAATATAGGATTCTTCTTGGCCAGCTTCAATTTGGTAACCACTTTCGCGCCATGTGACGCCCATGGCCACTAATAAGTCAGAGTCATTGACAAAGTCGTAATAGTTGGAGGCATCTAGATTGAGGTTCAACTCACTGGTCGACAGGGTGCCAGCATCAAAGCTTGTTGGGCTATCAGGGCCAAGCGAAGCATTAATGGTGTTTTCAACATTGTATTCAAAGCTGTTACTGCCATAACCTGCAGAAGTATCGATTTCCCATTGACCCAGTTCAAACTCATAACCGGTCACTAAAGAATAATCGATAATCTCTGGACTAATTTGCGGTAAAAATCCGTCTGGATAGACTTCGGTTACGTTACGTGAATCAAGCGCGCGACGATAAAAAGCGCCTGAAGTCGAACTGCGCTTAGTGATCCCGCCAAAGGCATAAAGCTTACCTTGGGTATCCAATCCTTGTTGCGCATTAAAAAACAAGCCGTAGTTATCAACGTCACTGTCGCCGACGTGATGATTTTTTCGATCGAATGTCGCTTCACGTGGATCTGGACTGCCATCCGCTAGAGTAGGGTATTGCTGCCGTGGATCGAGACCAGCACGGTTAGTTGAATTTTTCTGATGCGCTTCTAAAGAGACGTTCACAAAGCCGTCATCACTGAAACTAAACCCTTGGTTAATCCCTAATCGAACTTGCTCACCATCACCTTCATAGGTTTGGCCAACGTGGGCGGCAATACTGCCACCCTCGGCGCTGTCTTTAAGGACCACATTAATCACGCCAGCAATGGCATCTGAACCATAAAGCGCAGAAGCACCATCACGTAAAATTTCAATTCGCTTAATCGAGGTCATCGGAATGGCATTTAAGTCAACGTTTGATGCACCTTTACCTAACGTACCGCCTAAGTGAACCAATGCAGAACCATGGCGACGTTTGCCGTTAACCAAGACTAAGGTGTGATCGGGTGACATGCCGCGTAAGCTTGCTGGGCGAACCGCATCACTGCCATCGGTAATGGACGAAAACGGAAAGCTATAACTTGGCGCCGCAAACTGTAATGCCTTAGCGGTTTCAGTAATACCAGTGGCTTCGAGTTGTTCTGAGGTAATGATATCGACGGGTGTTGCACTGTCAGTTGCTGTGCGTAATGCGATCCGAGAGCCAATCACCTGAATGCGCTCTAGGTTTTGACTTTCCTCTGCAGCGATGGCTGCTGGAGTTGAAATACTGGCAACAATGGCCAAAGAAACGAGACTTTTGTACATTAGCAATCCTGTCATAACGTTATAATAAATTTTTGTAACATTATAGAACATTTTCGCAGACGTTTAGATGGCTTTAACATAGGGGGAGTTAGTCCAATCAGTCATATCTCATGACACTCTGGTCTAGTAAAATTGTTTAATAGATTCATCATGTTTACAATTCACCACAAACAAAAACAAACGCCTGTCTATAGTAACAGGCGTATAACAAACGAGTTGTTAATTGAGCTTAATAGTCTAATGAGTCAGTTAACTTGGCAAACTAGCTTGATGGGTTTTTATAAAGGCACTCATGGCTTTTTCAGCACGATCTTTTGCTGACGCCCAAGTGTCTGTTGGTGTCATTGTTTCCACCACTTCGTAATAACATTTAATTTTTGGTTCAGTGCCAGATGGCCGAACAATCACTCGTGCTCCTCCTTCTAAGGCATAAATCAATACATCGCTGCTGGGTAAATCAATGGTTTGTTGGCTGCCGTCGGCACTAGTACGCTGAAGACTTTTTAAATCATCGGTCGATACCACTGAATATTCACCAATGTTTATCGGTGGGTGCTCACGCAAATACGCGCCAATATTGGGTGTATCCGCCTTAAGTGCAATACTGACTTGTGCATTAAGGTGAAATCCGTGTTGGCGATAAATCTGTTCTAGTTTGTCCCAGATGGTTTGGCCATTGATGGCTAGCTCAGCCGTTAGCTGTGCGAAGGCAACTAAAGCCGATAAGCCGTCTTTATCCCAGACTAAATTACCTATGGTGTAGCCGAGCGCCTCTTCATAAGCGAATAAAAACTGCTTGTCAGCTTGGTGCATGGCAATACCGACGTTCATCAGCCATTTAAAGCCTGTCAGCGTGGTATAGCTTTGGGTGCCAAATTCAACGGCGATTTTAGACAACAGACTTGATGACACAATAGTGGTGCCGGTGAGTTGTTGATTTTTAGGTGCATGGTTGAGTAAATAATGGCCAAAGAGCACACCGACTTGATCGCCCGTCAGCATTTGGTATTGGCCAGGCTCAGTGCGAACGGCGACAGCAAAGCGATCGGCATCTGGGTCATTAGCGCAAGCGAGCACCGCATTGTGTTTCTTCGCTTCGGCAATCACTAAATCCATGGCGCCTTTTTCTTCTGGATTAGGGAAATTGACCGTAGGGAAATCACCATCAGGTTCACGTTGAGCCGCTACCGAATACACTTGGGTAAACCCGGCATCGTTTAACACGGCTTCAGCCATGTCGGCACCGACACCGTGCATTGCGGTGTAAGCCAAACTGACTTTATCTTGGCCATTTCGATGTTGCAGCTCTTTGGCATCAAAAATCCCTTGGCGATAAGCCTGGTAGAAATTGTCTTGCAACCAAGTAAGTGTTTGTTGTTTGATGGCATCCGCTAGCGCTAAAAACGGGATCGCTTGGGTTGCTGCGCGGGTAATTTGGGCGGCAATCCCTGTATCATGGGGTGGAATAATCTGCGCGCCATTTTCCCAATAGACTTTATAGCCATTGTACTGTGGCGGGTTATGGCTGGCTGTTACGACAATGCCTGCTGCAGCATTAAAATGCTTTACCCCAAAGGCAACTAAAGGCGTGGCGGCAACCTTATGGGTTAAGCGCACTTTGATGCCCATGGCCGTTAATACACTGGCCGCATCATGGGCAAACGTTAACGAATCATGGCGACCGTCGTAACCTATCACCACACCGCGCTCGGCGGCATTACTTATCTGCTCGAGTAAATAAGCGCCAAGACCCGCCGTGGTTTGGCGAATAACCAAGCGATTCATGGCCATTGGGCCAACACCGACTTCACCGCGAAGCCCGGCAGTGCCAAAGGCTAAACGGCCGGCGAAGCGTGCCGTTAGCTCAGTTTCATTGCCCGCATCAATCAGCGTTTGCAGTTGTGAGCGAGTGTGAGGATCGGGATCGTTGTTAAGCCATTGGTTGATTTGATGTTGAAGATGGGTGTTCATGAGTAACCTCATTGATAATCATTTGCAATAACAGTAGGAAAATACTGCTGCAAGGACAAGTGATTTCGTCGCTAAATGGATAAAAATAACAAGTTGTATTCATGACTTATACGCTTAGTCTACATGCCTAGTGAGTATTATGCTTTTGTAAACAGAGCGTTGTAGCACAATACCATCGACCTGATCGCGGGCTGACAACATAGATTATAGATCAATGATGAGTGTTACTAACAAAACAAGGCGTGTGAACACAAGCGGTAATCCACAAGCCATGTTTTAATCTTAGGTTATGCAAGCCTATTTCGCATCAACAGCATAGTTCTGGGGGAAGAATGAGCGTTTGGCTTGTTCATCGAATTCAGTTTTGAACTCAATATCCTTGCCCATATTTCTGGCACGCGCTATCGCAGGGCGGCTGTTGATAAGGTTAAACCAGCGTTGAACATTAGGGTAACTAGCCAGTGCATCTTCACCTAATACAAAATCAATACGATCAACCCAGCCCCAGGCAGCAATATCGGCAATGCTTAATTCATCAGCAACGATAAAGTCACGGTTGTTAAGATGTGCATCGAGTACCTCGTAATGACGTTGCGTTTCACGTCTATAACGGTTTGCTGCGTAATCAATTTTTTCAGGAGCATGATGGGTAAAATGGACACATTGGCCAGAATAAGGCCCTAAACCTGTGGCAATAAACATTAACCAAGACAGCAGCTCACCACGGTTTTCAGGCGATCCAGCTAATAGACCTGTTTTATCGGCAAGGTATAACAGTATTGCATTCGAATCGAACACTCTTACGCCATTGTCTTCAATGGCTGGGGTTTTGCTGTTGGGGTTTATGGCGCGATATTGCTCAGAGTGTTGCTCACCTTTTAAGGTATCCACAGGCACGAGTTCAAACTCAAGTCCTGTTTCTTCGAGGAACAGAGCAATTTTTATTGGGTTAGGGCCAGGGTGAAAGTAAAATTTAATCATATGAACTCCTTATTCAGTAAGAAGCTTATTTAAACAGAAATTGAACGAATGCTCAATAATTTTTAAGGGTTCAATCAAATATTCACTCATGTACTATGCAATCAAATTAAGTCCGCCTCAAGATGGAAGTTATTCAACAGCTTAAGCTAGGTATAAGTTAGGCTCGGCTGTCAGTATTAGATAAATCCACAGGCGTACACTAATACCGGATTGGTCGAGAACATTATCCACTTTGGGGTAAACATCTGTTATTCACCCGTTGTTATAAGTGCTGGCGTACTGGGTATCGGTGTTGTTGATTATTAAACTTACAAGTGCAGATACCCGTCATCACAGTGTTTATGTTGGTCAACATAGGTTGATACTATGTTTATGTTGTGCGCTCGTTGGTAAGGCTGTAACTCGGTTTCATCCGCCCAAGTCATTGCTAGTGCGCACCACTGAGTAACGTTTATTTCGCTAATTGAATTATCGCTATTGCTAATATCGTTGCAGATTAGCAGTAAAATGAGTTTGCTCTATTTAATTAATACTTAACCTCAACTTGTACTTAACCTCAATAGGGAATTATACAAAGGTTATCAAACAACCTTTTGTCTTGCCTACGACCTTGTATTGACTTGCCATAGACTCGCTATTAACAGGTGAAAACATCTTTGTTAGCAAATAAATGGCAAATTTGTGTTAAATAATCTGATATTAACTTACTTACCCCATCGCTTAACTTGAGCTGAGATCACTTAAATTGGTTCAGACTGGTCAGTAAAGGCAATATTTTACTGACTTTATCAAAACTTTCTTGATACTCGGCATCGCCATTTGAATCGGCAACAATGCCACCACCGGCCCAACAATAAAGTCGGTTGTTTTCGGTAACTAATGTGCGGATGGTAATACTGGTATCCATATTACCGTTTTGACTGATATAGCCGATGCTACCGCAATATAGGTTTCGTCTTGATGGCTCTAGTTCTTCAATGATTTCCATAGCGCGTATTTTTGGGGCACCAGTAATTGAGCCACCAGGGAAGGCGGCTTGAAGCAAATCAAACGCAGTTTTATGCTTTGCAAGTGTGGCCGTCACCGTGCTCACCAAATGGTGCACCGCTGGAAAGCTTTCAATGGCAAATAATTTTGGCACCTTAACCGAGCCTGGCGCGGCCACTTTACCGATATCATTTCGCAATAGATCGACAATCATCACGTTTTCAGCGCGATCTTTTTCAGACGATAGTAACGCTTGAGCCGCTTGTTGGTCCAAAAGCGGATCATGATGGCGAGGAAAGGTGCCTTTTATCGGTTTAGTTTCAATATGCTGGCCGTTAAGTTTGATAAAACGCTCCGGCGAAATAGACAGTATGCAATGATGTTCAAGGCGCATAAATGCTGAAAAAGGCGCTTGATTAGCTCGGGATAGAGCGCAATAGGCTTGCCATTCATCACCGTGATATTGAGCCTCAAATCGTTGGGTTAAATTGATTTGATAGCAATCACCACTGAGTAAATACTGCTGAATTCGAGAAAACTTATGTTGATATTGTGTACTGGTAAGTTGGTTAACCCACGGCGTTGTCAAATGAAAATGATGTGGATTAATCGCCTCTTCGAGGTCAGCTTGTATTTTTGATTGAATTAAATTCAACTCATACTCAAGTGCGTCTAAGCCATCATAATGGTAGGCATACCAAGACTTATCGGCATAATCATAAATGAGGACGAAGTCATAAAAGCCAATATTCATATCATTAAGGTGAATATCTTTAGTCGCAATATAGGGCAATTTTTCAATACTACGGCCAAGATCATAACCAAAAGCGCCCATGGCACCCACACTAAAAGTATGCTGACTGGCTTGAGCGGATGGATATAGACGAGCATGCAGCTGTGCTAAGGTATCAAAAGGGCTAGTATCATGATCGATATCAATATTGAGCGCGTTGATTGCTGGATGTTTGGCGGTAAATTGACATATACCGTCATTGCTGGTTAAGGTCGCGATAGGATTAAACCCAATAATATCGACTTGTGCATCTTGGTGCGCAGCGTTGGCTGAGTCGAGTATTATCGCCCATGGCTGGTCGCGAAAGAGTGAAAATAGCTGCTTAGTGTCTATTTCCCAAGCCAGTTTTTTCATAAAGAGTGCGTTTCTTGCCCGCGCAGACATCGATAGCCCTTATCTAAAATGTGATCTAGCCCGTAAAGGATGAAAAGAGTATCATATTGGTCTTAAATAAAAATAATAAACATGTTAGGCCGCAATGGCTGCTGGAGCACACCATATGTCGACGAATACAACATCTCATTCTACAATGTCTAGTCAGACTATTGTTATTAAACAAGCTGACTTTATTGAAAGTATTGCAGATTCATTACAATATATTTCTTATTACCATCCCAAAGACTTCGTTGATGCGATGAACAAGGCGTATGAGCGTGAAGAAAGCACCGCAGCTAAGGATGCGATTGCTCAAATTCTGATTAACTCGCGTATGTCTGCCGAAGGTAAACGCCCTTTGTGTCAAGACACGGGAATTGTCACTAGCTTTGTTAAAATTGGTATGTCGGTTCAGTGGGATAAAACCGACATGACAGTACAAGAGATGGTCGATGAAGGTGTCCGTCGTGCTTACTCTAATCCAGATAATCCTTTACGTGCATCAATAGTGTCAGATCCTGCTGGCGCGCGTAAAAATACCAAAGATAATACCCCGTCTGTTGTGCATATCGATATGGTCGCCGGTAATCAAGTTGAAGTGATGATAGCCGCTAAGGGCGGGGGGTCTGAAAATAAATCAAAAATGGCCATGCTTAATCCGTCTGATGACATTGCCGCATGGGTAGAAAAAACCTTACCCACTATGGGTGCTGGTTGGTGTCCTCCTGGCATGTTGGGCATAGGTATTGGTGGCACCGCTGAAAAAGCGGCGGTTATGGCTAAAGAATCTTTAATGGATCCCGTTGATATTCATGAATTAATGGAACGAGGCGCGGTAACCACAGAAGAAAAACTGCGTTTAGATATTTTTGAACGAGCAAATAATTTAGGCATAGGCGCGCAAGGTTTAGGCGGGTTAACCACAGTACTTGATGTTAAAATCAAATCATCACCGACTCATGCAGCCTCTAAACCTGTGGTGATGATCCCCAATTGCGCTGCAACCCGCCATGTTCATTTCCATTTAGACGGCACCGGCCCGGTTGATTTAGTGCCTCCATCATTGTCTGATTGGCCTGAAATTACGCGTGAAGCGGGTCAGAACACTCACCGGGTCAACTTAGACACGGTTACCCAGGCAGAAATTGAAACATGGAACAGCGGTGATACCTTATTATTAAACGGTAAAATGCTTACTGGTCGTGATGCCGCCCATAAACGTATTCAACTGTTACTTGATTCTGGTGAAGGCTTACCAGAAGGTGTCGATTTTACCGGTAAGTTTATTTATTACGTCGGTCCGGTTGATCCTGTCGGCGATGAAGTTGTTGGCCCAGCAGGCCCAACTACGGCAACCCGTATGGATAAGTTCACCGACATGATGTTAGACCAAACAGGCCTAATGGGCATGATTGGCAAGTCTGAGCGTGGTCCTGAAACCGTTGCTTCAATTAAGAAACACAAAGCCGTGTACTTAATGGCCGTTGGCGGCGCAGCTTATCTTGTATCTAAAGCAATTAAGAAATCTCGAGTGGTCGCATTTGAAGATCTTGGTATGGAAGCCATTTACGAGTTTGACGTACAAGACATGCCGGTGACGGTGGCCGTTGATACCAATGGTGTCAATGCGCATGAAACCGGACCGGCGATTTGGAAAATTAATATTGCTAACGCAAAGCAACATAATAAGCCATAAGCAACACTGAGTGTATGTTGATGCTGATGTTATTAGTCAGTGTGTCAATGTGATCAAACGCTCGGGTTTACAGCTCTTTACAAAAGGTCTGTTGCCTGAGCGTTTTGCTTTGGTTAATCTGCTATACACATCTTATGATTACGCGAAATTTGGTTAGTAGCTGACTCAACGCGAACTCATGTTTTATTTAAACAACTGAGACAAGATAATAATGAAAAAGTCTTCTGTATTATTCGCACTGGTTGCGGCAGGCATGGCAACATCAGTTTATGCGGCTGAGCCCGCAGCCTTTAATGTTCAGCAACTGGTTAATTTAAATAAGCTGCACTCAGCGGCGGTATCAAATGATGGTAAGACCATGGTGTACGGCGTAAAAGTGGTCGACGATAAAGGCGAGGGCAATTCAGACCTATACCTACTCGATTTAAGCGATAAAAAGGCCACGCCAAAACAACTCACATCAGCAGCTGGAACTGAGCACGATGTGAGTTTTTCGCCTGATGGAAAATCAATTTATTTCCTCGCCAGTCGCACTGGAACCAGTCAATTGTATCAACTGGCCCTTAATGGCGGTGAAGCGATGCCTGTTACTGAGTTACCGTTAGACATTAACGGTTATAAATTGTCAAACGATGGCAAGCAAGTTGTTATGACCCTGCGGGTATTCCCAGAGTGTAAAGACTTAACATGCTCAAAAGACAAATTTACCGCCGAAGCTGAAAGCAAAACCTCTGGCCGTTTATACAAGCAGCTAATGGTGCGTCATTGGGACACGTGGGAAGACCATGCACGTAATCATTTATTTGTCGCCGCACTTGATGGCAATAAAATTACCACAGCCACTAATGTGACTGAAGGGCGCGATACTGAAACGCCACCTAAGCCCTTTTCAGGTATGGAAGAAGTCACTTTCACTGCAGACGGCAAATATGTTGTTTACAGTGCTAAAGCGCCGAGCAAAGACCAAGCTTGGACGACTAACTACGATTTATGGCAAGTACCTGTTGCCGGCGGTGAAACTGTTAATTTAACAGCAGACAATAAGGCATGGGATGCCCAGCCAACGTTTTCTGCTGATGGCCGTTATCTTGCCTATTTGGCCATGACCATACCAGGCTATGAAGCCGATCGTAACCGGATTATGTTACGTGACAATGTGACTGGCCAAGAAAAAGAAGTGGCACCATTGTGGGATCGTAGTGCGAGTTCACTCAATTTCAGCGCTGACGGTCGTACACTTTACGTAACAGCTCAAGATGTTGGTCAAGTGACTATTTTTGAGGTTAACACTCAGTTTGGTGATGTGCGTCCGATTTATAATCAAGGCAGCAATAGCTTGGTTGCGGCGGTAAATGACAAGTTATTCTTTCAAAAGTCATCTTTGGTTGAACCCGCTGATTTATACAGTGTGACACTGGAAGGCGAGCATCTTACTCAGCTGACCCATGTCAACAAAGACAAACTGGCGCAGATTAAATTTGGCGATTATCAACAGTTCAACTTTAAAGGTTGGAACGATGAAACCGTTCACGGTTACTGGATAAAACCGGTTAACTATGAAGAAGGTAAACAATACCCGATTGCTTACCTGGTACATGGTGGCCCACAAGGATCATTTGGTAACAGTTTCAGCAGCCGCTGGAATGCACAATTATGGGCTGGTGCGGGTTATGGTGTGGTTATGGTCGACTTCCATGGCTCTACTGGATACGGTCAAGCGTTCACTGACTCCATTGGTAAAGATTGGGGCGGCAAACCCCTTGAAGATCTTAAAAAGGGCATGGCAGCCGTATCGGCGCAGCAACCTTGGCTAGATGCTAACAATGCTTGTGCGTTAGGTGGCTCTTACGGTGGTTATATGATGAACTGGTTCCAGGGGAAATGGAATGATGGCTTCAAGTGTTTAGTTGATCATGCTGGTTTGTTTGATATGCGTTCTATGTACTATGTCACTGAAGAGTTATGGTTCCCTGAATATGAATTTGGTGGTCCGTACGATCAAAACAAAGCATTATATGAAAAATTTAACCCAGTGAATTATGTTGAAAACTGGAAAACGCCGATGTTAGTCATCCACGGCGAAAAAGACTACCGTGTACCTTATGGTCAAGGTCTTGCTGCGTTCACCTTTATGCAACGCAAAGGCATTCCATCTGAGTTATTGGTTTTCCCAGATGAAAACCATTGGATCTTAAATCAAGATAACTTACAGCTATGGTACAAGAATGTTCTCGGTTGGATGGATCGTTGGACAGCCAAATAGTTCACCCAAGCGTTCAGGATCGTTTTTCTATTGATGAGCTAAGGCTCGCCTTGTGATAAACGTCTCCACCTTGATCCAATAAAGAGTTCGGTTAAAAAAAGAGATGTTGCCATTGGCAACATCTCTTTTTTTGTCTCTCACCTAATCAATTGCATCTTGAGTCATAACCCACGCGATGATTTTTACTTAATTGATGATATTAATGAGCAGATTTAAGCCGGTTTTGATGATTGAGTCGGCAGTGATGTTGACAACGAGATAGATGCCAATATGGATGTTATTGTTGGTAACGATAATGGCAACAATATCGGCGATAATAATGATGATGAGGCCGGCAATGATTTTGGCTTAAATTATTGGGGTCTTTATTGAGATGTATTATCAGCTTGATGTTAGTATTTTTCATCAAAAGAGGCCTTTTAACATTTGGTTTTTATGTGTGTTAAGCACATTTAATGCTATTTATAATTGATTAAAGCGGATTAAGTAATCGCTTTGCGGTAAAATTGCGCGTTATTATGGAATAAAATGACGGTTTGGCCATTGAGGTCGTTAATTAGAAGGACCGGGGTAAAATGAAGGTGCTAATATTCACATTAGTTTTTGTATAGGAAAACACGTCTTTAATGATAAAAAATTTCATTTGGGAAACCTCTGGGTTTCAGCTACATTAGCGCCCTCATAACCGAGCTTTAAATCAGGTAATAACAAGAGGGTGTAGTTAGTGGATTTTATGCTTTATATTAAGTTCTTTTTAGGACTGTTAGCCATCATTAACCCTGTTGGGTTATTGCCTGTATTTGTTAGCTTAACCAGCCATCAAACTGAAGTTGAGCGCCGACATACTAATCGGGTTGCCAACTTTGCAGTGGTAGTGATTTTATTAATCACTATGATAGCGGGTCAGCATATTCTTAGTATGTTCAGTATTTCATTGTCTGCATTTCGTATTGCAGGTGGTAGCTTGATTTGTATTATTGCGATGTCGATGTTGCAAGGTAAGATCAGTGAAGTGAAACGCAACCAAGAAGAAGACCGTGAGTCTTCGGGCATGGAGTCTGTTGCTGTCGTGCCATTAGCCTTGCCACTAATGGCCGGACCCGGTGCCATTAGTGCGGTGATTGTGTTTGCGGCAGAGCACAACAATACGATGAACTTCGTTGGCATGTTTTGCACCATTATTACCTTAGGGATTTTAAGCTGGGGTTTATTTCGCATGGCGCCAGTACTGTTTAAATTACTGGGCAAAACCGGAATTAACGTCATTACCCGTCTAATGGGCCTGCTAATGCTCTCTTTAGGCATTGAAGTCATCGCGGCTGGCGTTAAAGGACTTTTCCCTACCTTAGTGGGGTAGATAAGACATAATTTGCTGAGCATTTGTGCAAACACTTGATAGTGGGGTTTTTTAGCTTGACCCGCTATCAGCATTTGCGTAAAGTACGCCTCGATTAGCAACACAGCGGGTATTGTTGTTCAATACGAATTGAACCCAAACGTGCAAACAAGTGTGTTTATGTTGTAGAGTGCAGGCTATACGCACTCAACACGAAAAAAATTAATAACTGGCTTTTACCTGATCTTTTATGGTGTGGTTAAAAGTCAGTCAAAAATTGGTGAGCTGGCTGAGTGGCTGAAGGCGCACGCCTGGAAAGTGTGTTTAGGTTTATCCCTAACGAGAGTTCGAATCTCTCGCTCACCGCCATATTATGAAAAAAGACGTCTTCGGACGTCTTTTTTCATTTGTGTTTTGAGCTAATATGCAGATATCCATAATGGCGCCTCATTTCATCGTTGTCTGCCATGCCTTTATCTAGCCTATCTTTATATCACTAGGTGTTAGCGCTTGTTAGGCGCAGCCTCTATAATGCTTTATTCTTGTTCTACTACTGAGACCCACTTTCATGCCTTTTTCGACACTTGGATTACGCGACGCGATTGTCAATGCCCTACATGAAGTGGGATACAGTCAACCAACACCTATTCAACAACAAACTATTCCGGTTATTTTAACCGGTAAAAACCTACTTGCCGCTGCGCAAACGGGTACCGGTAAAACCGCAAGTTTTGTGTTGCCAATATTAGAGCGCTTAGCCGACAGTGAAATGCAGCGTAAAAAACGTATTCGGGCGTTAATTTTAACCCCAACCCGTGAACTCGCTGTGCAAATACAAGCCAATATTGTGCAGTACGCTAAGAATTTACCATTAACATCATTTGCCATTTACGGTGGTGTTGATGAAAAGCCGCAAAAACAAGCATTAATAGATGGCGTGGATATTTTGGTGGCAACACCTGGGCGTTTGCTCGACTTATATACACAACGAGCAGTGCACTTTGATGAAGTAGAAGTGTTGGTACTGGATGAAGCCGACAGAATGCTCGACATGGGTTTCATTGAAGACATTAATAAAGTCATTGATAAACTACCTTCTGAACGCCAGAGTTTATTATTTTCCGCTACCTTATCAAACCAAGTCCGTGCACTAGCTAAAACGGCGATTAAGCGTCCGGTAGAAATTTCGGTGATTGCCGATCGTGATTCAGCGCCTAAAATTGAACAATGGCTGACCACCGTTGATAAAGACAAAAAGTCAGCTTTATTGAGCCATTTAATTAACACCGAAGCGTGGAACCAAGCGCTGATATTTATTGAAACTAAGCAAGGTGCGGCTAAATTGGTCAGCCAACTTGAAAAGCGTGATATTAGCGCTGAATGTATTCACGGTGGTCGAAGCCAACCCGTCCGGGAGCAAATTTTAGCCGATTTTAAAACCGGTAAAATTAAATACCTTGTGGCTACCGGCATTGCGGCGCGTGGTATTGATATTGATGATTTATCGCGTGTAGTTAATTATGACTTACCTTATCCAGCAGACGATTATATTCATCGTATTGGTCGTACCGGTCGTGCGGGGGCAGCGGGTGAAGCGATTTCCTTTGTGTCTAATGATGATTTTAAAAACCTGTGCATGATTGAAAGTCGGTTAGGTCATTTAATTGAACGTAAAGAAATAGCCGGCTTTGCACCCTCTAAACCCATTCCTATTTCGGTATTGAATTTTGTGCCAAAGAGTCGTCAACATAAATCGACATCAGATACCGACAGACCCACACTCAGTTTAGGCAAGTCGAAAACGGCTTCATCGGACTTAAGAAAGACTAAAACCGCTAAAGCACCGATAACGCCTAAAGGTAACAAATCCAATCCATGGAATGTGTAAGTTGATCTGGTGATAGGTTAACTCAGTTATTATTTGATTTTTGATTAAAGCGGAATGTATATTCCGCTTTTTTGGGTGCATGCTTGAGACCTTTTTAGTTTGTTGTGGACACTGCCATGTGACGAATTCCGCTTTTTAGTCTGCACTTTTTGGGTAAATGCGCTAGATTATATGTCACAAAAGATGTCAAGTTGATGCAAAAAAGTGATGGACATGATTAACTATTTCACATCGTAATAGGATAAAATTTACTTGCCCATACGCACTTAAAATAATAACAATTTAAGGATAAAAAATGAACAAAGCCTTACTTCCTTTGGTGGTTTCTTTCGCCTTAGCCGGACTGATTGGCTGTACTGATAGCCAAACTCAACAAAGTGCTACACCCAATGCGGTTACTGCTGAGGCGAGCACAACAACCGTTGCGGAAAAGTTAACCTTTAATCAATATTCACAACAGTTTATCGATGAGTTGTGGGTATTATCACCTACATGGGCGCTATACAGAGGTAAGCATGTTAACGACGGCTACTTAGAGATCCCTAATAAAGCTGGCCGCGATAAAACCTTGGCTTTCGTTAAACACCAGCAAACGGCATTGGCTCAATTTGACCCACAATCATTATCAGCTAATGAGTTAATCGATTATAGGTTACTGACCAATTTAATGGAGTCGATGCAGTGGGACATTATTCGATTTAAAGGTTGGCAGTGGGATCCGTCTAATTACAATGTTGCAGGTGGGTTTGCGCAAATCATCAATGAGGATTTTGCGCCGTTAGATGAGCGCCTAATCTCTGTGATTGCCCGTCTTGAAAATGTTCCAGCCTATTATGACGCTGCACGAAACAATATTAACGACCCAACACTTGAACATACCCAATTAGCGATTATGCAAAACCAAGGGGCATTTTCGGTATTGTCAGACGCGTTAGTTCTGCAGGTCGCTGATTCGGGTTTAAGCACAGATCAAAAAGCCTTATTTAGCCAACGTTTTGATGCGGCAATCGTAGCCATTAAACAACATATTGAGTGGTTAACAGCACTTGAAGCTAAATTAGCAGAAAATGGCGCCCGAGATTTCCGCATTGGTGAAACCTTATACGAAGAAAAATTTGCTTTCGACATTCAGTCTGGAATGACAGCGAAACAGTTGTACAACAAAGCCGTGGCTGATAAAAATCATGTTCAACAAGAAATGGCGATAATCACCGATACCATTTGGTCAAAGTACATCGATACCCCTAAACCTGCCGATGAGAGACAAGCCATTCGTCAGTTAATTGATGTGTTATCCAGCAAACATGTTAAGCGTGAAAACTTTGTTGCCGAAGTTCGTAAGCAAATTCCACAACTTATTCAATTTGTGAATGATAAACAACTGGTGACACTCGACCCAAACAAGCCGTTAATTGTCCGTGAAACGCCTGAATATATGCGCGGCTTTGCTGGTGCTTCCATCAGTGCGCCTGGACCTTATGATCAAGGCGGTAATACGTATTACAATGTGTCACCCCTTGATGATATGAGCGATGAGTCTGCAGAAAGCTATTTACGCGAATATAATCATTGGATCCTTCAAGTACTCAATATCCATGAAGCGATCCCAGGACATTACACCCAACTGGTGTTTTCAAATCAGTCTCCTAGTTTAGTGAAAAGCCTATTCGGTAATGGTGCCATGATTGAAGGATGGGCTGTGTATACCGAACGCATGATGCTGGAAGAGGGCTATGGAAACTTTGAACCTGAAATGTGGTTGATGTATTACAAGTGGAATCTACGGGTTATTTGTAACACTATTTTAGATTATAATATTCAAGTCAACGGTATGGGTGAGCAAGAGGTGCTTGACTTGCTTGAGAATGAAGCTTTCCAACAACGTGCCGAAGCTGAAGGGAAATGGCGCCGTGCCACCTTAAGCCAAGTGCAATTGACGAGCTATTACGCGGGTTATCGAGAGATTTATGATTTCCGTGAGCAACGTAAAGCGAAGCAAGGTGAAGATTTTGATTTAAAGCAGTTTCATGAACAGTTTTTAAGTTACGGTAGTGCACCCGTTAAATTCATTAAGCAGTTGATGACAGATAAATAGAGCAATGATGTTTCGCTCATTATGGTGATAAATGTCTTAAGGCCTGAAGATTCAGGCCTTTTTTGTTAATGAAAAGAATTAGAAGGCAGATTAAATCTGGTTTAGAATAAATCGATATGCTAATCTTAATAATAATCGTTATCATTAAGTGGTTAAGCATGCACAATATTCTATTCATAGAACATACCCTTTGCGGTAAAAGTGACCTAGGTCGACAACTGAGTGAACAGGGTTATAGTGTTTACTGGGTTAATAATGCCTTTGATGCATTGATCCAAATGGAGACGCTTCAGCTTGAAGCCATACTAGTCGATTTTTCGGTCCCCAAAATGAATTCCTTTTGGCTGTTAGTTGCAAGACAAACCCAACCCCCCATTATTGCATTAGCAGACAGTAGCAGCGAACTGGAGCGTATTAAAGCGTTTGAGTTAGGCGCTGATGATTACCTTGCTAAACCGATTAACATCCGCGAATTACAACTACGTCTCAATGTGCTCCATCGACGGTCCCACCCGCAGATTAATGAGCCTGTTAATGATTATATTGGCTTTGATGATACGTGCTATACCATTAATTTTGCTGAAAAGTCGTTAGTGTTAACGCAAACGGAATACCGACTGTTCAAATATTTGTTTGAGCGCCAAGGTGATGTCATCAGCAAAGCAGAATTACAGCGAAGGGTGTTGCATAAGGAACTAGGACGATTTGACCGTAATGTAGATATGCATATCAGTAATACACGGCGCAAATTAGGCAAACGGAATTTACCCCGTGAACTGATTAATACTGTTCGCGGTCAAGGGTACTGCCTTAACTTTTAAAGGTTCCCACCAATTGCCGCATTTGATAAGCTAGGGCCTATAAAATCAGGCATTATTAAGCCGATAAAATAAGTGCAAGCACATAAAGGATAACCTAATGCGGATCACAGCAAACTTTGACGGCGGCAACATTGACGTCATTAACCTCGACCAACATGACGATATACAAGTCGCCATTCGTCCCGATTTCGGTGGTGAGTTTTATCAATGGTTTAACTTTCGTTTAGAAGGCGAAGTCGGCCAGACTTATACCGTGAATATTGTTAATGCAGGTAACGCATCTTACCCAAAAGGTTGGGAAGATTATCAAGCAGTTGCTAGCTATGATCGTCAGACTTGGTTCCGATTGCCGACTCAATATGCCGATGGCAAGTTAACCATCCAAGCTGAGCTAGATTGTGAAGCGATTCAAATTGCCTACTTTGCACCTTACAGCTACGAACGTCATTTAGATTTAATCAGTGAAGTCCAATTACATCCTGCAGTCAGTCTTGAGCACCTCGGCTTAACCCTCGATGGCCGCGACATGACCTTGCTTAAAATTGGTGATGCAAACCCAGAAAAAAAGAATATTTGGATTACTGCGCGTCAACACCCAGGTGAAACCATGGCTGAGTGGTTAGTCGAAGGATTGTTAAATCAACTACTCGATAGCGATTGTCCAACCTCGAAAGCTTTATTAGACCAAGCCAATTTCTATATTGTGCCGAATATGAACCCAGATGGGAGTGCTCGCGGTCATTTACGCACCAATGCGGTTGGCACCAACCTAAATCGTGAATGGCAAACACCCAGCTTAGAGAAAAGTCCTGAGGTGTATTATGTGGTCAATAAGATGCACCAAACAGGTGTTGATTTATTTTACGATGTTCACGGTGATGAAGGTCTACCTTTTGTGTTCCTTGCCGGTTGCGAAGGCGTACCAAACTACAATGATAAAATGGCCGCATTACAGCAGCAATTTCTCAGTGCATTGACCATTGCCAGTGCTGATTTCCAAACAGAGTTTGGTTACGATAAAGATGAGCCAGGTAAAGCGAATTTAACTGTGGGTTCTAACTGGGTAGCCAATACGTTCAGTTGTTTATCCAATACGTTAGAGATGCCATTTAAAGACAATGCCAATTTAGCCGATCCTTTTGTGGGCTGGTCTCCTGAGCGCTGCGTATATTTAGGTGAAGCGTCTTTAGTGGCTATGTTAGCAGTGGTTGATCAATTATAATCTCCACAGCAGCGGTTAATATTAGCTGTAAATGATCGAACAGGTAAAGTGAATTATGGCGTTAATTGCATGCCCCAAATGTCAAAAACGTATTTCGAGTAAGGCTAAGCAATGCCAGCATTGCAAAACTGACTTGAGTGGTAATACTGAGTCTTTAACCGTTATCAGTCACATTGAGCGGTCAAACAGCTTAATGACCCACAGTTTTATTTTTTTGACATTATTTATTGCGGGGGTTGTCGTGTGGTTTTGGGGAGGAGAGCCCGCACAAGGGGTAACTTCTTATATCGCGATTGCAAGCTTTGTAGTTGGCTTTTCGGGGTATCTTGTTACCCGGGTCAGAATTGTATTACATAAACGGAAATCAGTATGAATGATATCAATAAAGTCATTGATGAAATGCCTGAAGAAGTCTACCTGCGCATGTTGTCTGCAACCGAGCTAGGTAAGTGGGATGATGGCACGGTATTAACTGAGCAACAGCGTGAGTCGACTTTACAAGTGGTGATGTTATACCAAGCGCGTAAGCTTCAGCAAACTGAACATTTTACTATCGCAGCTGGTGGTAATATTAATGAGTTATCCAAATCAGAGCTGAAAAGACAGTTTAAAGGTGATCCCATTGCCGAGTTTAAAGCCGCTGATTTATAATCCCATGCTGATTAATCGATATTAATCAAATTAAAGCATAAAAAATGCGAGCTAATTAGCCCGCATTTTTATCTTTTGTTTAGCGATTACATCGTTTCGCAATTCACAACGTTAGCTATAAAAACGTTAACTAGTCAATCGTCAGTTCACCAATTAAATTTTGCTGCATACGTTGTTTGATTTGCGCTGAGGTTAATCCAATGGACAACAAATAATGCAGTTTTGCCAATGCCGCTTCAACCGTCATATCGGCACCGCCGATCACCCCTGCTTGCGCTAACGCATTGCCAGTAGCATAGCCGGCCATATTGACTTTGCCTTGGAAACACTGGGTTAAATTCACCAATACAATCCCGCGTTCGTCAGCTTGTTTAAGGGTTTCAAGTAATTTTTTATCTTGTGGTGCATTACCGACACCAAAAGTTAATAAGATCAGTGCTTTTACTGGTTGCTGTAAAATATTATTAAAAATATCAGTTGAGATACCAGGGTAAAGCGTGACCACACCCACGGGTTGAGGGCTGATAGTGACAACCTCTAAAGGAGCGCCCGTTGGCTTAGTGATTTTACCTGCTTTAAGATTAATTTTAATTCCCGCTTCAAGTAGCATCGGGAAGTTAGGTGATGCAAATGCATCAAAGCCATCGGCATGAGCCTTAGTTGAGCGATTACCGCGAAACAACTTGTTATTAAAGAACAAACATACTTCAGCTACAGGGTAATTCGCTGCTATATACAACGAATTGAGCAGATTGGTTTGACCGTCAGATCGTAATTGTGCAAGGGGGATCTGTGAACCCGTTACGATCACCGGTTTTGATAGACCTTGCAACATAAATGATAGCGCAGAAGCGGTATAAGCCATGGTGTCTGTACCATGTAAAATCACAAAACCATCGTACTTGTCATAGTTGGCTTGAATGTCGTTCGCAATCAATTGCCAATCAGGTGGTGCCATGTTGGACGAGTCAATCAAAGGGCTGTATTCATGAATGACAAAGTGGGGCATTTCATCATGATAAAACTCGGGCATTGACTGAACGCAATCAGTCAAGAATCCTGCCACTGGCGCAAATCCATTGGCTGTTTTTTGCATCCCAATAGTACCGCCTGTATAGGCTACGTAAATCGAACGATTTGTCATAAATATAGGACTCTTATTAAACAACTATTGTAGATTATGTAAATTATACGAGTTTATTTACCGATCCCCAATAAAAAAGCCTGCTAAGCAGGCTTTTTTTGAATAATCTTCATATTGCGTTCATATAATTGATTACTAATTGATTGCTAATTGATTAGTAATTACAGTTTTCGCAATACATATAGACATGATTAGGGTCATCAAACATTGATAATGTTTCAAATGCGCCGGCCCAATGTTTAATAAATTGCTCGACGACACTGGTTTGACGGACACTATCAGGCACGTAAGCGGCACTCGCCCCCATAATTTGCTGCATAATTTGCTGTTCAGCGCTAAGCTCTTGCTCGATCACTTTAACGTCGAACTTGTCCATTTTAGCTAAATCAGCCGCTTTAGCTAACGCCAGCTCCATGTCTCCGAGCTCATCAACTAGTCCTAGCGTTAATGCACGTTTTCCCGTCCATACTCGGCCTTGAGCAATGTTGTCTACTTGCTCTAGCGTCATATGACGCTCTTTAGCCACCAGAGAAATAAACTCATGATAACCCCGTTCGATATGACGTTGTATTACGGTAGCCACTTTTGGGCTTAATTCACGAACCGGCGATAATCCAGCCCAATCAGATGTTGCAACACCATCAGAGGTGACACCAATATGATTAAGTGCTTGCTCAAATGTGGCAAACATACCAAAAATACCAATTGAACCTGTAAGGGTTGTCGGTGTTGCGACAATATAGTCGGCACTGGCTGATATCCAATACCCGCCTGATGCAGCAAGGCTACCCATGCTAACCACAACAGGTTTACCTGCCGCTTTTAGCGCTAACACTTCTTGACGGATTTGCTCTGATGCAAATGCACTACCACCAGGGCTATCAACCCTAAGTACCACAGCTTTTACTTTATCGTCAAAGCGTGCTCGCATAAGGAGTTTGGAGGTGCTTTCGCCACCAATTTGTCCAGCAGGTTGTTTACCGTTAAGGATAGTGCCTTTTGCAACAATAATGGCAATGGAATCATTTTTAACAAACTTAGGTGTCGGTGCGGTTAACGAACGGTAATTATTATAACTAATTTGTTTAAAGTTTTTACCTTCCTTATCACTGCCAACCCGTTCTATCATGGCAACACGGAACGCATCAGCAGAAACAAGCTCGTCAACCCATTTCATGTTTACCGCCATTTGGGCACTATCACCTTGCGCTTTATCCAGCTCAGCGAGGTACTCATCTGTGCCTAACACTAATTGATCTGGGCCTATTTGACGGTTGCTGGCAACAATAGTTGAGTAGCTTTGCCAAATATCGTTTAACAATACTTTACTGGCTACTTTATCTGCATCGGACATATCGTCACGAATAAAAGGTTCTACGGCAGATTTAAACGTACCCACTCGAAATACGTGAGTGGTGATTTTCAGTTTTTCCAGTGCAGATTTGTAATATAAGCGGTAACGACTCAAGCCATCTAGCGACACCATACCTTGGTTATTAAGGTAAATTTTATCTGCAAAACTGGCTAAAAAATATTGGTTTTGATCATAACCATTAGCCATGGCAATAACCGATTTATTGGCGGCTTTAAATTGCTTTAATGCGTTACCAATGGCGGTCATTTTACTGATCCCGGCATCTTGAAGATTTCCTAAATCTAATACGATACTGTTGATTCGGGCATCTTCAGTGGCGTTATTAATAGTATAAAGTAGATCCGCTAATAAAATTTCACCTTCTGGATCATTAGCTTGCCCTTGGCTAAATGCCATTTCAATGGGATCTACATAATGTTTTTGATCCACTATGATCCCAGACAAATTCAACACTAAGGCTGATTGATCTTCGATGATAATGTCATCTTCACTGTTGAGTATCGCGACGGCTATTACGGCCAACAAACCAAAAAATATAACGTTGATGATTAACTTACGGATACCATTTACTGTATTCCATAACAGTAAAAACATCCTTTTTAAAAACGAGGGTTTAGCGGACATTTGCCACTCCTTTATCAGTCTAATGTCATCATCCTAACTGAAAATCAATATAAATGTGAAATTGAATTGTAAAGGTTTTTATCAAACAATCGTTTAAATGATTGAGCAAAATTTACTGTCGGGGTATGCTGGATTAAATCACTTGTTTAAAAAGGATGTTTGAATGTCGTTTCCACACTTATTAGAACCTTTAGATCTCGGCTTTACACAGCTGAAAAACCGCGTGTTGATGGGCTCAATGCACACGGGGTTAGAAGAAGAAAAAGGCGGATTTGAGAAACTGGCAGCGTTTTATAAAGAACGTGCTCAAGGTGGCGTAGGCTTAATTGTCACTGGTGGTATTGCGCCTAATTTACGTGGACGTTTAGCACCACACGCCTGTCAATTAAGCTTTTCTTGGCAAGTGGGTAAACATAAAATTGTTACCGATGCTGTGCATGAGGCTGGCGGGAAAATTTGTATGCAAATATTGCATGCTGGCCGTTATAGCTATCATCCTTTTAGCTTAGCACCGAGCAAAGTAAAATCGCCGATCACGCCGTTTACCCCTTCAGCTATGTCTGCTCGTCAAGTACGTTCTACTGTTAAAGATTATGCAACCAGCGCCGCTTTAGCTAAAAAAGCTGGCTATGATGGCGTTGAAGTGATGGGGTCAGAAGGGTATTTGATCAACCAATTTATCAGTTCTCGCACCAATAAACGCACCGATGAATGGGGCGGAAGTTATGAGAACCGGGTTAAATTCCCAATTGAAATAGTTAACGCTATTCGTCAGAAGGTCGGCAGTGATTTTATTATTGTGTTCCGCTTATCGATGCTCGACTTAGTCGACAATGGCTCAACGTGGGACGAAGTGGTTCAGCTAGCCAAATCGCTTGAACAAGCGGGTGTTAGTATTATTAATACCGGTATTGGTTGGCATGAAGCGCGTGTACCAACGATTTCGACTAATGTGCCCCGTGGTGCATTTTCTTGGGTGACTGAAAAACTCAAAGCTGAAGTAAAGGTACCATTAATTGCCACAAACCGGATTAATACTCCAGAAATAGGCGAGGCGATTATTGCATCTGGTCAAGCTGATATGGTGTCGATGGCGCGTCCATTTTTAGCTGATGCTGACTTTGTCAATAAAGCGGCAGCTAATACGCCAGAATTGATTAACACTTGCATTGGGTGTAACCAGGCGTGTTTGGACCATACTTTTTCGATGAAACGGGCAACCTGCTTAGTGAATCCTCGAGCCTGCTATGAAACCGAAATTAATTTTACCCCCACAGCCAATAAGAAACGAATCGCTGTGATGGGTGCGGGCCCTGCAGGGATGGCTTTCTCTGTCTATGCAGCATCTCGTGGTCATGAAGTGGTACTGTTTGAAGCCAAATCTGAAGTCGGCGGTCAGTTTAACTTAGCGCGTAAAATCCCGGGTAAAGAAGAGTTTAACGAAACCATTCGTTATTTTGTCAATCAAATTAAGCTGCATAATGTTGAGTTACGCTTAAACACCAAATTAGATGCAGCGGTATTAGCGACTGAAAAATTTGATGAAATTGTCATTGCCTCTGGTGTGGTGCCACGAGCTTTGACATTACCGGGTTTCGATAACCCTAAAGTGGTCGATTATCAACAAGTATTAACTGGCCAAGTTGAAATTGGTAAAAAAGTGGCGTTAATTGGTGCTGGCGGCATAGGTTTTGATATAGCGCATTTTTTATGTGAATTAGAATCGAGTACCTTGCAACCTGATAAATGGTTAAAACAATGGGGCATTGATAAAACCTATCAGCATGCTGGCGGATTAACTGAAAAAGCCGATCATGTCCCTGGCCGTGAAGTGTATTTATTGCAACGTAAAACAACTAAAATGGGTAAAGGATTAGGTAAAACAACCGGTTGGATCCATCGCAATGTGTTAAAACAGCATCAAGTTCATATGAAAACAGGCGTCAACTACGAAAAATTCGACGAGCAAGGGCTACACATTACCATCGGCGAACAATCTGAAATTCTGGCTGTCGATAATGTGGTGTTGTGTGCAGGACAAATGTCTAACCTCAGTCTGGTTGATGAAATGAAAGCCAGTGGGTTACCTGTTCATTTAATTGGTGGGGTAGATGTTGCTGCTGAATTAGATGCTAAACGCGCAATACGCCAAGGCGCAGAGCTTGCGATGAGTATTTAAACCAGATTGGATGTGCCGTTAGAATGGCGTAATCCATTTCAGAATACGATAGCATAAACTAAAAAGCCTTCTGTTATTCAGAAGGCTTTTTTAATGTTTACATTGGCAAAGTCTAATGGCGACTAGCCTACTGACAATGACAATGACAATACTAATCTGAGCAACTGATGAGTGATCTTGTTACATCATTTGACTATCGACATGATTGAAATATTGATCACTATTTTGATAAATCCGCAGTCGCTTAGTCGCATCAATGCTTAAGGTTTTAAGGCCAATACTGCATCAATGTCTGCTGCACTGTGGCGTTCAGGTAACATTTCCCATGGTTCGCCCCATGTTGTGTTAACCATTTTGCCACGTTGCACTGCTGGGCGCGCTAATATCTCACTGGCCCAGCGCATGACATTCTTGTAGCTGGCGACGTCTAAAAACTCGGCGGCGCTGTATAAATTACCCAAGACTAAATTGCCGTACCACGGCCAAATAGCGATATCTGCAATGCTATATTCTTCACCAGCAATAAAGGTGTTTTTTGCCAGTTGCTTATCCAACACATCTAATTGGCGCTTAACTTCCATGGCAAAACGGTTTATAGGGTATTCCTGTTTTTCATCGGCATAAGCGTAAAAGTGACCAAACCCGCCACCGAGGAAAGGGGCCGAGCCTTGCGCCCAGAATAACCAGTTAAATGTTTGGGTTCTTGCTTTGCCATCTTTAGGCAGGAACTGGTCAAATTTCTCTGCTAAATGAACCAGAATTGAAGCAGATTCAAATACGTTAAGGTCTTCATCAGCTGATTTATCTAATAAGGCAGGAATTTTTGAGTTTGGATTTACATCAACAAACCCAGACGAAAACTGATCACTTTCGCCGATATTAATGAGATAAGCATCGTATTCCGCTTCTTTAATACCTAAAGCAAGCAGTTCTTCTAAAAGAATAGTCACTTTTTGTCCGTTTGGTGTGCCAAGGGAATAAAGCTGTAAAGAATGCTTACCTATTGGTAGTACTTTATTCGATCTTGCACCCGATTCTGGGCTATTGATGTTTGCCCACTTGTTACCACCATTGGTATTATTTACCCAAACGTTAGGTGGGGTGTATTCATTACTCATAAAATTTCCTCGTGGCAACCTGTCTAAGGTTACTGATACAAAGTTAAAATGCGCTTAGCACAAGATTGTTAGTGTAGCGTGTCTAGATTGATTGTATTAGCATCAACTCTTATGAGTTATGCTTTTATTTTTTAATGCAGCATCTCAGTTATTTATTGCATCGAGCTGTTCACTTAATTCAATTAAATTGGTTACGGTTAAGTCAGGTTCGATGCCCCAGGGATCAAATACTTTTTTACTGTCGCGTTGGATCCAAGCCGTTTTTAGTCCTGCCGCTTTTGCACCGATAACATCCCATGGATTACTGGACACCATCCAACAATGATGTGGTTCGGATTGTGTGCGAGTCATTAAATAATGGTAAACGGCAGGGTCAGGTTTAAAGGTGTGTATGTCGTCAACGCTGATGACGTCATGTAATTGAGGTAATACACCTGAATTTTGCATTAACGTACGAACCGCGACTTCAGGGCCATTTGAAAATGCGGCCAGGGTATGGCCTTGATTACGCAGTAGTGCGAGTCCAGGAATAACGTCTTCAAAGGCGGTTAGTTGACTAAATTTTGCCAGTAATTCCTGTTGCGCACGGGCAGATAGTGTGACATTGAAAACCGACAAGCAATATTGCAATGCCTGATGGGTACAGACACCGAAATCTTCATATTGCTGCATTAAGCCGCGGCGAAATGCATATTCGACTTTTTTATCGTGCCAGAGTTGACCAAATTCTTGTGCCTTATCGCCAATCAATTCCTGCAGATGTTGACCCATATCCACCGGATCCACTAATGTGCCATAAACATCAAATCCAATCATTTTATGCATATTCAGTGCTCCATTTGTGTGTTGAGTTAAGCGATCAAGCTCAGTGAATTTGATATACTAGTCGATAATATACACATCTCAGGCGGGTTAGCCCGCTCACAATGTGCTGCATTCCCTAAACTATAAACTAACTATATCATTCGTTCAATGGCTATCTTGAACGAACGTTCCAAATAGTTGAATTGTTAATGACCTTTGCTTTACTTTGCTGTACAGGCGTGGAATGAGAAACTTTAATGTTGAGTTAATACATTGTATTATATTGATTAAAAATTATGAAAGGTGATGTAGAATGGAATGTCCTAGTTGTCAGGCTGTATTTGCTCGAAAAGCACTTAAACAAGTACGAAAAGGCAAGCATGGTGTTGAAACACAATGCCCTAAATGTGAACAATGGCTAATGTTTGAACCTAAAATGATGATGACCAAAAATGTTGGCTTAGCCATTTTGTTGATCTTCAGTGTGGCTAACTTCTTTCTCGACAACAGTGACTATCGCTTAGTATGCTCATTTTTAGGTCTTGCGGGTGCCTGTATTGCCTTTTATGGGGTGTTTAAAAGTAAGCTAGTACCAGCGAAAGAGTGATCAATATATTTCACTATGGCCGTTATTATTCGAATGTCATCATTTATCCCATCGCTATCCCGAGTTAAGATTAAATAATGACTGACCTTGGGATAACGTTGGCCTTGATATGGTGTTTCAAACGGGTAATAAAAAGCCTGAGCTTTAGTTAAGTCAGGCTTGGTATTGTTAACGAGCCACCAGCATTATCTGATGAGACTATCGTGAGTAAACGCTTAGGTTAATACTCGTCGCTTTGTGCTTCGTTCAAGCGCTCGCGCCTTTCTTGGGCTTCTTCAAATGCGGCGTTAATTTCTTCTAAAACAGAGTCAACATCGGCTGCGGTTGTATCATCTTCAAACTCACCGGTTAATGGCGTCTCAGGTGTTAATTCACCTTGTTCATACAAAGCCCACATTTCTTTAGCATATTTGGTTATGGCTAATTCTGGAGCAAATTGTGAATAGTAGTCGGTCATATTATTCACATCACGGAATAACATAGCTTTGGCATTATTGTTTGCCGATGCATCAACTGCTTGGGGCAGATCAATGATCACCGGCCCATTCTTGTCGACCAGCACATTGAATTCGGATAAATCCCCATGGACAATGCCTGCACATAACATCCGCACAACATAGCCCATCATGATGCGATGTTGGGTTTGTGCTTGCTCTGCACTCATCTGGGTAATGTCATTTAATCGAGGGGCAACATCACCGTGGACGTTGGTGATCAACTCCATCAATAACACCCCATCAAAGCAACCATAAGGCACTGGTACTCTAATTTTAGCGGCGGCGCATTTGTATAACGCGTCCACTTCGGCATTTTGCCATGCTTTTTCTTGCTCTTCACGGCCGTATTTAGAGCCTTTTTCCATGGCTCGTCCACGACGACTATTTTTAGTTTTTCGACCTTCTTGATATTGTGCTGCTTTTTTAAAACTGCGTTTAGTGGCTTCCTTATACACTTTGGCGCAGCGGATCTCATCGCCACATAGGATCATATAGACGGTAGCTTCTTTGCCACTCATGAGTTGGCTTATCACTTCATCGACGAGACCATCGTCAACCAGTGGTTGTAATCTTATAGGCGTTTTCATAACGACTTTATACCTTAGTTGCGCGCTGGATGATATATCTAAGGGCATAATTTTTACTTGCTGATAGGTCACAGATTAAATGAGGCTTATTTGCACTAAATTTGAGCCTATACACTCTTGTCTAATGGATTAAAATGTTGTAACAAGTCACCTAAATATAGATAATTTTGATTTTTTTACCAAGTGAGACGGATCTGTTGGATATTGATCTATCGTCAATATTGGGTGCTAAATGTGGTATATTCTTTCGCATTCTTTAGCATAGTGGTATCAACGGATAAAGAAGGTTGCTGTAGATTGCATGTCCAGGCTAACGCTAGGTGTGGCGGTCAGCGTTAAATTTAATATCTGATAACCTTGTTCTTCAGTAAGGGTTAAGTTTTTATTCAGTAAGTATTCAGTGGTGGATAGGATAATCTTTGATGAATTGATTGTTATTAAAAATGTGTTTTTTGAAATTATTTTCATCGGCAACAACCCTTTATACTCAACGCTGTGGGCTTAACTGACAGCACAATAATTCAAAAGTTTGCCATAGAAATCATCGTGCGAGCTTAATTCTTCAATATTTTAATAGAGTTTTTATGAAACGGACCTTACTTCTAGCACTATTTGTTTTTTCTAATACCGCCCTTGCAGTTGAACCTTTATTTGACACCCCCCAAGACATGGAACCAACATGGATTGATAACATTTTGTCAGTTTTTGGGGCAGATGGTGAGTTCGATGACACTAAAGTCATTGATATGAGCTATTTACCAACGGCTTATTACACCCCAGAGAAAAAGTTTGGCGTGGGGTTATTAATGGTGGGGTTATATAAAACCGATAATGCGACGAGTGCAGAACAACCCTCATCACTGGTATTGAATTCATTTGCTTCTATAAATCAATCCTATGGCGTTCAAGTTGAAAATATGACTTTTTTAAACCAAGGCAAGCAGCGGTTGTTGCTTGACTTAGAACTGCATAATGAAGCGGCAGTTTATTATGGAGTAGGGATTGAACAAGGCGATCAAGATCTCAATCATCATGAGTTTAATGAACAATTGTATAGCTTTAAGCCTCGCTGGATGACCGAAATTGCCAGCCACTATTTTATTGGCGTGGGTGCTGACTTTATTTACACAAGTGCAGACAGTTTAGAATTAGTCGCAACAGAGGCACCTGTGGATTCAAATACCATTCTGCCCGATAATTTTAGTTCTGGCATTGTCGTCACCAGTATTTATGATTCAAGAGATTACCGTTTAAACGCGACAGAAGGGTGGTTATTTCAGGTTGATGCGGGATTATATCAAAATGATCAATTCGATTCGTTTTCTACTTATAATATTGAATTAGCGAACTATATAGACTTAGGTTCAACACCGGGTTTAGTCGCTTGGCAAGTTCAAGGGCATCTTACCAGTGGTGACGTACCTTGGAACTTATTACCCGATTTGGGTGGCTCTAATGCGATGCGGGGTTACATTAGAGGTCGCTACCGAGATGAGCAAATGATGATGGGGCAAGTTGAATATCGCTTACCAGTGTTCCAACGTTATGGCATGGTATTTTGGGGCGCTGTTGGTAGTGTCGCACCTAAAGTCAGTGAGCTAACCGATATGTTATTAACGGCCTACGGCACTGGATTTCGATTTAGAATTAAAGATAATATTAATTTACGTTTTGATGTCGGGGTGGGTGAAAATGAAACTAACTTCTACTTAAATGTGAATGAAGTTTTTTAAGCTAACACTATTTTTAAGGTAAGAGCAAAAAGTGAAAAGCTTTCTCTGATGATGACATTAATGGCGCAAATAAAACTTATGCTGACAAGATTTCGCAATCTCAGCATGTCGACCAAAGCTTGTGTAATGGCCACTAGAATACTGATAATAGTCGGTCTTTCAAGTGGTTTACTGCACAGTAATAGCGTATTGGCGAGTGACGTTGAGCAAAAATGTCAGCGCAGCTTTGATTATTCTATTTATCTCAGTGGATTACATATGGGAGAAATGACTCGGACTGAGAACTGGCAGGGTAAATCTGCCGTTATCACCTCAAAAAGTAAAGCCAGCATTTTAGGTATTGGCACTCAATATCAACAGCGTACCGAGTTATCGTGGTCAACTGATCGCAACGAATGGTTAACCGATAATTTTCATCAACAGGTAACTGGTTTTCGCTCTCGAGACATGCGAGTGACTTTTGACAACCATGGCCTTAAATCTCGTGTTGATATTGATGGGGACATCGATAATTATGCATCAAAGACCATACCATTAAGAGATGTGGATACTTTGGCGATTCAAATACGTGAAAACGTGCTTCGAGGTCGACAGCAATTTGCGCTAATAAGGCAAGCCTCTGATGCGATTGAACCCTATCAGTTCTACGTTAAAGACAAATTAACCGCTACCATAGCGCCCTGGGGAGAAATACAGCTTATACCGGTTGAGCAAACAGGAGCGGAAGAGGTGACTTATTTTTTTGCGCCGAGCATGAATTATCAACTGGTAAAAGCCCATTATCACGGCATGATCCTGCAAGGTATTATTGAGCTGGATAGTTATGACGATTCTTGCGATACAATGACAAACAGTTAATCTTGAACTCGGGATATAAACGGTTATCAAATAGGTTAAATAGGTCAAATATTGTCATATTGGCTTATTTATCCCATCGTTTATCCCATCGTTTATCGCGAGTTGAGATTAGTTAACAAGCGTTAGATTGTCGTTGATGACGGGAGAGTCAATTTGATTAATTCGTTAGGATTGATCCGTTAGCGATTAATGCGTCAGGGATTAAGAGTGGTTCATGGTCGCTATGGATTGATAGCGTGAATTAGGTATTAGTCATTTAACCCATTCAATAATGGTCTTCTTTTCTGCACTATCCCTCTGACGCTAACCGTGTTCCTTTTCCCCTATGATGGATGGCATTTCTGTCACTAAGCATCCAGAAGCGCCTCGTCTATCTTAGACGATTTTAGCTGGTGAATATGGCCCCAATTTTTTATTGAGTCGATATAATCTGTTGCAAATATTTTCATTGGAGTGAATATGGCAAACGTGATTAACAAAGCCATTTTAAGCAGCCGTATGTTGTCGATAAATTGGGTGACCTATCATACTCATCATCAAGTGATGACCCATACCGATCCGGTGCAACAAGGTCGTTATTACAAACTGAACCTCGTAATAGTCCAACCTAAAGTGGGTGGGGTGTTTAGCTGTGCTAAATGCATAGTGAATTTATGGGGGCGGGTGTATTTATTTCGTCCTGATAAGTATGAGCATAACGTCACTAAGATTGAGTCTGGTAAACGGGTGTTGTTAAGCTTTGCCCTGAATATATAACGGGTGTTGAAGGGCTGATAGATTAACGGTCAAGAGCCCGTTTGGGATTAATCTGTAATTGTTGGGTTAATGCTGTTGTGAGTGTATGGCTGTCATTTACCGGAGCGTATTGTCGCTTAGCAACGACTTCGACTCCCTCAGTAGAGAGTTTGAGGTTTAAATCGCCATTAGGCACACAACAGCAGGGTAGGCACTCGTCGGATTTGAGTTCTGCAAGAGGCTCTGATAGGTAGTTTACTTCACCAGATATTACGGTGGTTTTACATGCGCCACAAAATCCGTTACGACATTCTGAAAACACGTTTACTTTTTTCGACTCAAGCGCTTCTAGTAAGCTTGAATGTTGGCCGTCAAATAAAATAATCGGCTGTCCTTTCAAGCTTACAATTGGCGATTTTTTGAAAAGTTTTTTATAGGTCAAAATCTAAAAACTCATCGCTATTTACAGAAGAATCGATTTGGCCAACAAGATAAGATGACACCTCTACTTCCTGTGGGGCCACTTGTACTGCATCACTTTCTAACCAATTTTTCATCCAGGGTAGTGGGTTAGACCGTTCTTCATAAGGCTGAGGCAAATGTACTGATTTCATTCTTTGGTTAGTAATAAATTCAACGTACTGACATAGGATCGGTTCATTTAGGCCGATCATTGATCCGTCTTTAAATAAGTATTTAGCCCACTCTTTTTCTTGTTCTGCTGCTTTGACGAACAAGTCATAAGCTTGTTGCTTACACTCAATAGCAATCTCTGCCATTTCAGGGTCGTCTTTGCCGCCTTGCATCAAGGCGATAATATGTTGTGTCCCATTGAGATGTAACGCTTCATCACGGGCAATTAAGCGGATGATTTTGGCATTACCTTCCATAACACGACGTTCAGCAAAGGCAAATGAACAGGCAAAGCTGACATAGAAGCGGATAGCTTCTAAGGCGTTAACCGACATCATGCATAAATACAGTGATTTTTTCAGGATACGTGAATTAACGGTGATTTCTTCGCCGTCGATAACATGAGTACCTTCACCTAACAGGTTATTAATCTGGGTCAGTTTAATCAGATCATCGTAATAAGCGGCAATGTCACCGGCACGTTTCAATATTTCGTCATTTTGCACGATATCGTCAAACACCACGGATGGGTCATTGACAATATTACGAATAATATGAGTGTAAGAGCGTGAGTGAATCGTTTCAGAAAACGACCATGTTTCAATCCACGTCTCTAATTCTGGTAGCGATACCAATGGCAAAAATGCCACATTTGGTGAGCGGCCTTGAATAGAGTCAAGCAAGGTTTGGTATTTCAGGTTTGACAGGAAAATGTGCTTTTCGTGTTCAGGTAAATCACCGAAATCAATTTTGTCACGGCTGACATCAACTTCTTCTGGACGCCAGAAAAAACTTAATTGCTTTTCAATCAGTTTTTCAAAGACTTCATATTTTTGTTGATCGTAGCGTGCCACATTAACTGATTGCCCAAAAAACATAGGTTCTTTGGTTGCATCGTTAGGTGTTTGACAAAATGTAGAGTAAGCCATTATTTAGGTGTCCTGAAAACGCATTTTTCAAAAAGCGGGGATTATCCCCCGCTAAATAGAGATAAAGTGATGATTAGATTTTACACGCACCGCCGGCGCAGTCATCGTCTTCTTCTTCGACAGCAATAATGTCGTCAAACTGATCCGAAGCACCATCGCGTGTATTATGATAATACAATGTTTTAATGCCCAGTTTGTACACACTTAACAAGTCTTTTAGCAAGGTCTGCATTGGCACACGACCGCCTTCAAAACGGCTTGGGTCATAATTAGTGTTGGCAGAAATAGCTTGGTCAATAAACTTCTGCATTAAACCAACAAGTTGGATGTAACCATCGTTGTTTGGCATATTCCACAGCAGTTCGTACTTGTCTTTAAGCAGCTCAAAGTCTGGAACGACTTGCTTTAACTGGCCATCTTTACTGGCTTTCACGCTGATTAAGCCACGTGGTGGTTCGATACCATTGGTCGCGTTTGAAATTTGCGATGAGGTTTCTGACGGCATTAATGCTGACAAGGTTGAGTTACGTAAACCGTACTGTTTTATGTCGCTACGTAAACCTTCCCAATCCATGTGTAATGGTTCGTCACAAATCTTGTCTAAATCACGTTTATAGGTATCGATGGGTAAAATACCCTTCGAGTAGGTGGTCTCGTGAAATAACGGACAGGCACCTTTTTCTTTAGCTAAGTTCATTGACGCTTTCAGTAAATAGAACTGGATAGCTTCAAAGGTCTTATGGGTCAGGTTGTTTGCTGAACCGTCGGAATACTTTTTACCGTTTTTAGCTAAGTAGTTAGCAAAGTTAATCACACCAATACCAAGCGTACGGCGATTCATCGAGCTCGTTTGAGCCGCTTTTATTGGGTAATCTTGGTAATCAAGTAAGTTATCTAACGCACGTACCGCTAAATCAGCTAACGGCTCAAGTTCAGATAAGTCGGTAATCGCGCCTAAGTTAAGCGCTGATAAGGTACATAAGGCGATTTCACCGTCCGGATCGTCAATGTTAGTTAACGGCTTAGTCGGTAAGGCAATTTCTAAACACAAATTAGATTGCTTAATCGGCGCCACTTTAGAGTCAAATGGGCTGTGGGTATTACAGTGATCGACGTTTTGAATATAGATACGACCTGTAGAGGCTCGTTCCTGCATCATCAATGAAAACAGCTCAACGGCTTTAATCTGTTTTTTACGGATACTGCTGTCTTGTTCGTACTGCAAGTATAAACGTTCAAATTCTACTTGGTCTTCAAAGAAGGCATCATAAAGACCCGGTACATCTGATGGGCTGAACAAGCTAATGTTTTCGCCTTTGATTAAGCGTTGGTACATTAATTTGTTTAACTGTACGCCGTAGTCAAGATGACGTACACGGTTGTCGTCAACACCCCGGTTGTTTTTCAGCACTAATAGCGATTCAACTTCGAGATGCCATAACGGATAGAACAGCGTTGCTGCACCACCGCGTACGCCGCCTTGAGAACAAGACTTCACCGCTGTTTGGAAATACTTATAAAATGGTAAACAACCCGTGTGGAATGCTTCACCGCCGCGTATAGGGCTGCCTAATGCACGAATACGACCGGCATTAATACCAATACCAGCACGTTGGCTGACATATTTAACGATTGACGATGCCGTAGCATTGATTGAATCCAAGCTGTCATCACACTCAATCAATACACATGAGCTGAACTGACGAGTAGGCGTTCGTACACCGGCCATGATTGGCGTTGGCAGAGAAATCTTAAACAAAGACGTCGCGTCATAGAAATCTTTAATGTACTTCAAGCGGATTTCTTTTGGGTAACGCGCAAACAAACATGCGGCCACTAAAATATATAAAAACTGCGCGCTCTCATACATCTCATGGGTCACACGGTTTTGAACCAGGTATTTACCTTCAAGTTGCTTTACCGCGGCATAAGAGAAGTTCATGTCACGCCAGTGATCAATATAGCTATCAAGAATGTCTAATTCTTCACGGCTATAGTCAGCCATGATATGCATATCATATTTACCCATTTCGACTAACTTGGTGACATGGTCATATAATTTAGGCGGCTCAAATTGACCAAAAGCCTTTTTACGTAAATGGAATACGGCTAAACGCGCGGCCAAAAATTGGTAATCTGGGGATTCCGGAGAGATCAAATCAGCTGCGGCTTTTATAATCGTTTCATGAATGGCTTCTGTTGGAATGCCGTCGAAAAACTGCAGGTGAGATCGAAGTTCTACTTCAGATACTGAGACGTTTTTTAATCCATTGGCTGCCCAAGTGATCACGCGATGAATTTTATCTAAATCGATCGATTCACGTTCGCCGCTGCGCTTGGTGACTGTCATATTGCTATTCATTGAAGAGAGGCCTTGGTTCTATATCTAATCGTGTGATCTGTTGTTGGATACCATGTAACTTGATTCGATCTGAATCAGTTACAAAACAATTCCATGTTAAACAATCAAGCTGAATGTACTCACAACATGGTAGTAAAATACCAGTACATTCACTTATCGACTACGTCCTTGTAATGCAGGTGCGTAGTGTTTTGATTGCCAGTCACACACAAGATATGGTGTTATTTAAAATCTTAGATACAAGATAGTGAGGTTTGGGGATTTTTGCAAGCCACAATTTAATTAACTTCTTGTGGATAACTTGAGGATAAACGGTAGGGTTAGTGACAACTAACCCTAGAGCCCAAATTTATAAAGTGTTTTTGATAAATGATATTTTTTAAACCATCAAATAAGAAAGATTTGATCGCTAAAATAAACAGCGATCAAAAAATATTGCTGGTTTATAGGTTGATCTTTGGTTGATTTTGATCGTGTGACCAGAGATGATCAGCATGCTAATCATTTATTCAAAAATATTGATTATTTACCCCAAAATGGTGCCAATTAACCGGTGACTCAAATACAACAAAATCGCCTTATTCAGTGAAAAATTGTTTCAGTGATGCACCGTGTTCAAATTGTCTGCCAGCAGGCCATGTGTCAGGTTTGTCAGTAGCGGACAAATATCCCCACAAGGCAACGCCGCCCAACATACTCGCATTGTGGGCCGCAACTAAATCTCGTTCGGCATCTCCGAGGTATAAAATACTTTGAGGGGCAATGGCGATTTGTTGTGCGGCTAAAAACATCGGTGCGGTATGAGGTTTTGAATAACGGGTACTATCACCACTGATCATGGTTTTAAGTTTATCGGTTAAGCCCAGCTTTGCAACTAATGGCCGGGCAAATCGAGCCGGCTTATTGGTGACCACACCGTAAGGAATGGCTTGTGAATCTAACAGCGATAAGAGTTCGGGTAAGTCGTCAAACAAGCGGCTGTGATCGCCATTTATCTGGGCATAATAGCGAAGTAGTGCTTGCTGAATAGCAATTTGTACTCGTTCCTCGGCGTGCGGAATAGCCGTTTTAACTAAATATAAACTGCCGTGTGACGCCGCATGGCGCATCGTTTCAAGCGTTTGGACATTAAAACCGGCTTCGTCCAAACTGAGATTTAATGCCTGGACTAAATCAGGGGCTGTGTCGGCTAAAGTACCGTCTAAATCAAATAGTACCCCTTTTATATCTTGCTTATGCAAAGGCTAGCTCCTAACAAGAGTCAATAATAATGGAATCATGTATGCACCTTTATAGCGTTATTGGCAGGAAGTAACGCTACTCTGGTTCACTTACATTAAAACGTTGAAAAGAGTCACCAGGATGATTAATCAATTTTTTGGGTGGCTATCATATAATTAACATCAACACTGTTAGTGTACTTAAACACTCCTGACAACGGGTTGTACGTAATCCCTAATGCATCCTTGCACAATAAGTCGGTATTATCGACTAATGCCATTAGTTCAGATGGACGAATAAACTTACTGTGGTCGTGGGTACCAACCGGGAGCATTTTCAATAAATATTCAGCACCAATAATGGTCTGCAGGTATGACATCATATTGCGGTTAATGGTGGAGATAAACACAAAGCCATTGGGTTTAACCATGTCACAACATGCTTGGATAACCGATTGCGGATCGGGTACATGTTCGAGCATTTCCATGCAAGTCACCACATCGTAATACTCGCGGTGGCTATCGCTGTGTGCTTCGGCAGTTGTTTTAAGATAATTAACTGACACGCCAGACTCTAATGCGTGCAGTTTTGCCACTTCAAGCGGCTCAGTACCCATATCAATACCATCAACGTGGGCACCCAGGTGCGCCATGCTTTCGGATAAAATGCCGCCACCACAACCGACATCTAAGACTTTCTTATCGAAAATGCCGTCAGCGGTTTGGTCAATGTAGTTTAAACGCAGTGGATTAAGTAAGTGTAATGGCTTGAACTCACCATTGAGATCCCACCATGTTTGCGCCATGGCTTCAAATTTTGCGATCTCTAGCGGATCTACATTGGGTGTCGATTGTTCAGCATGTGACATAACTTAACCTAAGTGTTTAATGAAAGTATGGTCGCTATTATAGCGATAACCTTGGTGAATAGTAGTCAACAATGGCTTTCTCCGGTCATGCTTGCTCATAAAACATCCATTTAAGTGCGATGGATTATCATTTTGTGCGCTTAAGTGCTTAAAGCATCAGCAAGTGGCGTTTTATTCTTGCTAAAATTTAGCCATATATTAGCCAACGAATAAACTAAATTATCTGAAAATGTTAGCTTTTTTGTAATTATTAATAGTGATAGAGCATTTGGCAGGTCTTAGTTCTGGCGACATTAAATATCTGTGTTAGAATGCCAAATCACGTTTTTAAGCTAGATAATAATATCTAAGTTTTATTGTCAGCTCACTTTAGGGGAACGCGCAGTTTATGACTGATCTGGCATCATCTATTTCGCCAATTAACATCGAAGACGAACTTAAGAATTCTTACCTTGATTACGCAATGAGCGTAATTGTAGGTCGTGCATTACCTGACGTCCGTGACGGTTTAAAACCCGTTCACCGTCGGGTATTGTTCGCCATGAGCGAATTAAAAAACGATTGGAACAAACCATATAAAAAATCCGCTCGTGTCGTTGGTGACGTAATTGGTAAGTATCACCCCCATGGTGATACCGCTGTATACGATACAATTGTACGTATGGCGCAACCGTTCTCGCTACGCTACACATTAGTAGACGGACAAGGAAACTTTGGTTCGGTCGATGGTGACTCTGCTGCGGCGATGCGTTATACCGAAATTCGTATGCAAAAGTTGGCGCATTCATTATTAGCGGACCTTGAAAAAGAAACCGTGGATTTTGTGCCTAACTATGACGGCACAGAGATGATCCCTGCGGTATTACCAACACGCGTACCAAACCTATTAATCAATGGTTCATCTGGTATTGCAGTCGGTATGGCCACTAACATTCCACCTCACAACTTAACAGAAGTAGTGAAAGGCTGTTTGGCGTTAATCGACGATCCAAGTTTATCGATTGAACAGTTAATGGAATACATCCCAGGTCCAGATTTTCCAACGGCAGCATCAATTAACGGTCGCAAAGGCATTATTGATGCTTACAACACCGGCCGTGGCCGCGCTATCATGCGCTCTAAAGCTGACATTGAAACGGAAGAGAATGGTCGTGAACGTATTATTGTTCATGAAATTCCATATCAAGTTAACAAAGCCCGTTTGATTGAAAAAATTGCCGAGCTTGTAAAAGATAAGAAATTAGAAGGTATCAGTGGCCTACGCGATGAGTCTGATAAAGACGGTATGCGTATTGTTATTGAAATCAAACGCGGTGAAGTGGGTGAGGTTGTACTAAACAACTTATATTCTCAAACACAAATGCAGTGTTCTTTTGGAATCAACATGGTGGCATTGACGAACGGTCAGCCTAAGTTGTTTAACCTTAAAGAAATGCTTGAGTGTTTTATTCTTCACCGTCGTGAAGTGGTTACGCGCCGTACCGTATTTGAACTGCGTAAAGCCCGCGACCGTGCTCATATTCTTGAAGCACTCGCCATTGCACTGGCTAACATCGATCCGATTATTGCGTTAATTAAAGCCTCTCCTACACCGGCTGAAGCCAAAGCTAAATTAGTGGCACAAGGTTGGGTGTTAGGTAATGTACAAGGCATGCTTGAAAAAGCGGGCGATGATGCTGCGCGTCCAGAATGGTTAGAACCACAGTATGGCATCCGTGATGGTCAGTACTATTTAACCGAGCAACAAGCACAAGCGATTCTTGAATTACGTCTGCACCGTTTAACCGGTCTAGAACATGACAAGATTCTAGCTGAATATGAAGAGCTTTTAGTTCTGATTGCGGGTTTGTTATTCATTCTTCGTACTCCATCGCGTTTGATGGAAGTGATTAAAGAAGAATTAGAAGAAATTCTTGAGCAATACGGTGATGAACGTCGCACCATTATCAACGCTAATGAAATTGATATGAGTCTTGAAGACTTAATCAATGAAGAAGACGTTGTCGTGACCTTATCTCACTTAGGTTATGCAAAATACCAAGTCTTGTCTGACTACCAAGCACAGCGTCGTGGTGGTAAAGGCAAAGCGGCAACTAAAGTAAAAGATGAAGACTTTGTTGAAAAGTTATTGGTGGCAAACACCCATGACACGATTCTCTGCTTCTCTGACTTTGGTAAAATGTATTGGTTAAAAGTGTATCAATTACCATTAGCGAGTCGTACTGCTCGTGGACGTCCTATTGTTAACTTATTACCACTCTCTGACGGTGAGCACATTACGGCAATTCTGCCGGTACGTGAATATGCTGATGATAAATTTATCATCATGGCAACAGCGCATGGCACGGTTAAGAAAACAGCATTAACAGCTTACAGCAACCCACGTTCAAACGGGATTATTGCTGTAAACCTAAAAGACGGTGATCAATTAATTGGCGTCGATATTACTGACGGCAGTAACGACATTATGTTGTTCTCTAATGTAGGTAAAGTGGTTCGCTTTAATGAGAAAGCGCGTGATTCTGAAACCGGTGAAGTGAAGATTGATGCTGAAACGGGCGAAGAAATCATTGCGCTACGCCCAATGGGCCGTACTGCAACCGGTGTTCGTGGTATTAAGCTTGATGCGGGCCAAAAAGTGGTATCGTTAATAGTGCCTAAAGTTGACGGTGCGATTTTAACCATAACTGAAAACGGTTACGGTAAACGTACCGAGTTGGATGAATACCCAGCGAAGAGTCGCGGCACTAAAGGTGTGGTATCGATTAAGGTCAGCGAACGTAATGGTGAAGTAGTCGGTGCCGTTCAAGTTGGCACTTTTGACGAAATCATGTTGATCAGTAATAAAGGCACCTTAGTGCGAACGCCTGCTGAAGGCGTATCAATTATTGGTCGTAACACTCAAGGTGTGACTATCATCCGTACAGCTGAAGACGAGAAAGTTGTTGGTTTACAGCGTATTGAAGAGATTCAAACTGAAGAGTTGTTAGACGAAGAAGGCAATGTTATTCCAGTAAGCGATGTTATCGATGCTGAAGTGACCGATGCTGAATCAACTGATGATGTTGAATCAACTGATCCAGACGATGCCAAAAGCGGAGCAGACGAACAAGAGTAATTTATTACCCTTGTTGTCAATTTCTCCTCGAACGGGCGCCTTAATGGCGCCCGTTTTATATTACGGAATAAATTTCATCAAAATAGGTAAATAAAGGCCTATTCATCACCCCGTAAAATCCTTATTATTACGGTTAACTTGTTATTGTCTATATTGATTATTTGTCAAAGGAGTTGTTTGTGAGCGCAATTTATAATTTCTGTGCTGGACCGGCCATGTTACCTCAAGCTGTGATGCAAAAAGCACAACAGGAATTAATTGATTGGAATGGGCTAGGTGTCTCCGTGATGGAAATCAGTCATCGCAGTAAAGAGTTTATTGCACTGACCGAGCAAGCAGAGGTCACACTTCGCAAGTTGATGAACATCCCTAAAAACTATCATGTGTTATTTATGCATGGTGGTGGCCGCGGCCAATTTTCTAACGTAGTGAATAACTTCTTGGGTGATAACGGTCGGGCGCTTTATTTAGTCAGTGGTCAATGGTCGTCGTCAGCGGTGACAGAAGCGCAAAAACTGGTGGGTGAGCAACATATTGACAGCATCAATATTGTTGAACAGATCAATGGTCTTAACCAGGTGACATTACCCGACTTAAGCACAATCAAGAAAGACTATCGTTATGTGCATTATTGCTCAAACGAAACCGTTGATGGCATCGAAATTTTTGAAGAGTTAACGAGCCCTTGGCCCATCGTTGCTGATTTATCATCAACCATCATGTCCCATGAAATTGATGTCAGCAAATACGGACTCATTTATGCTGGCGCGCAAAAGAACATTGGCCCATCAGGCTTGTCGATTGTGATCGTCCGTGACGATATGCTTAAACTTCCAAGCCTACCGCAGTCATCAATAATGGATTATCGCGTGGCGGTTGAATATGGCTCAATGTTTAATACCCCACCAACGTTTGCTTGGTATTTAGCCTCTGAAGTGTTTGCCTGGTTAGCGGCTAATGGTGGTGTGAGTGCGATGGCTCAATTGAACCAACAAAAAGCGGCGTTACTGTATCATTGTATCGACAATAATCCGTTTTATAAAAACGGCGTCGCACTTAATAACCGCTCACGTATGAACGTGACCTTCCAATTAGTGAATGATGCGCTAAACAGTGAGTTTTTAGTTCAAGCAGAGCAGGTAGGATTAATGGCATTAAAAGGTCATCGTAACGTAGGCGGTATGCGTGCCAGTATTTATAACGCCATGCCGCTAGCCGGTGTAAAAGCCCTGGTTGACTTTATGAATAACTTTGCAGTAAAGCACCATCAAGCCTAACTAACCTTAACCAAAGTTAATCAAGGTTCAGCAATAAAAAAGCGAATGCCGACCAGCATTCGCTTTTTTATGTGGAGAATAAATGACGTGTTGATTAGATGTATAGCAACTTCAGTTAAACACTATTGATAAGTAGGCTTGAGTTTGCAGCGCAGTAAAGTATGACCCAGGCCGATGTTGTCGATGTCTTGATCAACATACAGTCCAGCTTCAATGATCATGTTAAGCATATCTTTACTGTGGTACATCCGACTATTTCCATTGGCAATAGCAGTAAAATACAAAGACGTTGCGTTAACACAATAGGCACCAGCTTCATGGGGTTGCCTGTCCCAATATGTCTCTAAAATACAAAGTTCACTATCAGGTTTAATCGCTGCCACAGTGCGCTTAAGAATAATGCTTATTTGTTGTTTAGAAAAACAATCTAAAAATTGACTCATCCAATATAAATCACCCTCTTGGCAAAAAGGCTTTTCGCTATCGAGTAAATCTGTTTCAAAGGGATGAACGCGATCTGCAACCAACTGTGTTTGTGCATTTTTCATTGCCACAATAAGTTGCCCCGGTAAATCCATAATAGTGACGTGGACGTTTTTATTATAATGGGTGCAGGCAAATGCCCATTTACCGGTATTGCCACCCACATCAACAATATGCGCCGGCTGTGACTTAAATATTAATGGTAATAGGCTGTCAAAAGCATGATCTGAATAGTAATGATCAAACTCAAACCAGCTTTTTTTAGTTTGTTCTGGTAGTTGGCTTAAGCCCGGGTAAATAGTGTCCCAATCGCCAAAGTGTTTAAGCCCTATTGCTTTGCCTTGCTTAAGTGAATCTTCAAGCTCAAACAAGCCTTGATAACAAACATCATGGATGAAGTTTAGGTTTTTTGCGGCCATATCATCATGGAGTAAAAAATAGCCAGTTTTATCGAGGCGGTAATGATTATCTTTACACCAAAAAATGCCCATGCTTAATCCCATATCAAGCAAGACATGAATGGCATATTCAGACAACTCGGAATCTTGGGTAAGCTGAACTAGGCTAATACCTTTCTCACCAACCTCATCAACTTTGGTGAGTAAATCAAATTGACTTAAGCAACGTGCGACTTGAAAACTGACCGGTGCAAACGCTATTTTTTGTGCTTCAAACTTAGCATCAAAAGCAGATATTTTTTTGGGAGATTGATAAAAAGACATTAGTGGTGTTAACTCAACGAAGGCGGTGATATTAATTCAATTCTATCAAAGTAATGTGAATAAGGTTTTGAGCTACTTCTAGTTTTTGTTTTGTGACAAGTTCACAACCGTAATAATGATTTATCGAGCCCCCTCAAGGTTAAAGGTTAACATTGAGAGTTCCGCAAAACAGACTTCATCTATGCTAAACGTTTCCACTGGATAGGTTTTTTTTGCATTCACAACATCAAACGTTATAGACCTTTTCTACTGCTGACTCGGTACTTTTATGGGTAAAACCTTCCCTTATGAAAAAAACAGCGGTGGTTAATTCGCTCAAATAAAAGGGAAGGTATGATGGACTTAGCCCACTTAGCCCACTTAGCTCATTTATCTCACCATTCTCATTTAGCTCAGTAAGCCGAACACAATGGCGGTCATTGACAATAAACCCGTAATGACGACGAAGATGTTGCTCACTCGTCCTCGGTAGGCTTTCAGAGCCGGCACCTTATGTATTGCATACATTGGCATAATATACAAAATAGCAGCAATAACGGGGCCACCAAGCGCCTCGATCATGCCAAGTATACTTGGGTTGATAATCGCCACGGCCCAAGTAGTAATAAACATAAATCCTAAGATAAATTTATCCAATTTGTGACTGTTTTCTGGCTTGCCGCTATTGGGTAATTGCTTAGTAATAATGCCTTTTAAGCCTTCGGTAGCCCCCATATAGTGGCCGAAGAAAGATGAAATAATGGCGATGAAAGCAATCACAGGTGCAACATAGCTGATAAAACCACTTTCATGAACGTTGGCAAGATAAGACAGGATCGGTAGGTTATCGGCTTTTGCTTCTAACAATTGCACCGGTGTTAAGGACAATACACAGGAGAATACGAACAACATCACGAATCCCACTAGCATGATGGTAGTATTGCGTAGTATGACATCGGCCTTGTGGGAGGCATTGGCGCCGTGTTCTTTTTTGAGCGAAACCGAGAACTGGGAGATAGCAGGCGAGTGGTTAAAGGCAAACACAAGCACTGGAATAGTTAACCAGACGGTACCAAGAAAATTAGTGGCCGAAGGCACAACCATAAGAGCATCAAACTTCCAGTCTGGTATTAAATACAATGACATGAAAGCGAGGATCGCGACTAGGGGATAGACTAATATCCGCGTTACAGAGAGCATAAACTTTTCACCTGCGACCATCACAGACATCATGCATAAGATCAGCATGCCCGAAAGTAGCCAGCGCGGAATAGCACTTATTTTATCGATAATTTGCACCCCAGCATCTGTTAATGCTGGCGCACCGTTCTGCAACATTCTTGGGACTTCGGTAAACACGCCTAATTGATTAATAATGAAACTGTCGACGGTATTAGTGATCCCAACGCCGTAGATTAACACAATGGGATAAATGGCTAAAAAATACAGTAAGGTAATGGCTTTACCCGCCCCAATACCAAAATGTTCTTCTACTACCTGGGTGATGTCACTATCAGCAATGGTGGATGAACATAGAAAGCGGGATAGACCACGGTGAGCAAGATAGGTCATAGGGCCAATCATTAGCACCATTAAGACCAATGGCCAAAAGCCACCCATCCCCGCATTAATAGGTAAAAATAAAATTCCGGCACCGACGGCCGTGCCAAACAAGCTCAACATCCAGGTTGTATCCTGACGTGACCAGCCTGTATCTGAAACAACGACAGACTCGGGGATCTCTTGTGCACTTATGGCTTCATTTTGCATAGCTGATTCACCTTGACAACATGTTAAATTCTGCGTCAGGGTACATATTCCTATGGGATATTAGGTATTTACACAGGCATAATATAATAATGTTTAAATATTGGGAGCTATATCCCGATGAGGGAACATTAAATACGACAAGCAGCTTCAATTCATCTACAACCATCACCTACAGATTTAACCGTGCCGTCACCTAAGCACTGCATCGAAAAATATTCATAGTGATTATGATCGGCATTTGGAAGTCATTCATCTCAACTCGGGATAATAAACGTTTATCAAAAAGCCCTTTATTTGGCGATTGAAGTTATCTTGATTTACTATAGGCCAGCGATTGACGCCGCTATGAATACGAGAATACGCCTTGTGAGCAACATAATTGGCAAGCTTGATATTGATGATTTGAAAAGCTATTGATACCTATCAGTTAATCCTATCTCTTATGCCAAGTTGAGATTAACTAATGGATGATGAGTTAACTATAACGAAAGGTTTGTAAACGCTGCCTACGCTGCCTACATTCGATAACATAAATTGCCTATGTTTGGATTTATTTGTCATCAGCTGAACGGGTTAACATCTAGGTCAGTAAGCGATCCTTGGCAAGTCTATTTGAGTAAACTGAGCAACAAAAAGGTCGCAATAAGCGACCTTTTTATTGATTTTTTCTACTTATACTAACGCTTATCAAAATGGGTTTTTGTTATAATACTGCCGCAATAGATTTAGCTAAATAATCAACATTGGTTTGGCTAATACCGGCAATACTGATCCGGCTTGAGCCGACCATGTACACACTGTATTGCTGTTTAAGTATGGCCACTTGTTCAGGGTTAACCCCTAAGAATGAAAACATGCCTTTTTGACGGGCGATAAAACTAAAGTCGCGGTCAACACCATTGGCGGCTAATTGTTCAACCAACATAGTTCGGTTGCCGTTAATACGGTCGCGCATCACTTTGAGCTCAGCTAACCATTGCTGTTTAAGCGCTGGCGAGCCTAAGATGGTTTCAACAATCGCCGCGCCATGGGCAGGGGGCATTGAGTAAATACAGCGAATAACATATAACATTACCGACAGTGCTACGTTAGCCGTTGTACTGTCTTTAGCGACAATGGAACAGGCGCCAATACGCTCACGGTACAAACCAAAGTTTTTTGAGCAAGAGCTGCATAAAATCATGCTTTCTACTGCCGCAGCCATTTGGCGCACGCCGTAGGCATCTTCATCTACGCCGTCACCAAAGCCCTGGTAAGCCATGTCAATTAATGGCGTAAAACCTTGCTTAACCGTAACCTTAACCACTTCATCCCATTGATCGGTGCTTAAATCCATGCCGCTTGGGTTATGACAACATGCATGAAATAACACCACGTCATCTTTATCTATGGTGTTTAACTTCGCTAGCATTTGATCAAATTTAAGTGTTTTGTTGTCGTAGTCATAGTATGGATAGGTTTTAACTGTAATGCCTGCGGCTTCAAATAAACCCGTGTGGTTGGCCCATGTTGGGTCGCTTACCCATAACACTGCGTTAGGATTACAACGCTTAATAAAGTCAGCTGCCACGCGCAGGGCACCAGTTCCGCCTGGCGTTGATACCGTGCGAACGCGATCGGCCAGTAATACACTGTGGCTGGCACCAAAGGCTAATTCGCCCATGAGTTGATTAAATGGTGCTGAGCCTGTTGGTCCTATGTACACTTTTGTTGTTTCGGTGTCTAAACGGATTTTTTCGGCAACTTTTACGCAATCTAAAATAGGTGTGTGGCCAACAGGGTCTTTATAAACACCCACACCTAAATCGACTTTATTGGGATGCTTGTCTGCGCGATATTGTGTCAATAGGCCTAAAATCGGATCGGCTGGCATCGCGGTTAATGAATTAAACATGGATTGACCTTCTTATTTTAAAGTTACACGCATTAGAGCGAAACAAGATACAGGAACTTGGCTTTAGCATAACGTGAATTATACCAATAAAGAACTGCTAAATCAGCCTTATTAGGTCTTACATTGCTAAGCCCTAATTAATCTGGGCAACTAAATCAGACCGTCATTAATGGTCTGAACTGTGCAGATTTGTCGAGAAAAACCTAACTAAAGTTAAAAAATTTCAACTTGAGCATAAAAGTCACCTAAAACATAAAATAACGGTTGAATCCTTGGCGACAATCAGTAACGTAAGCACTATGAAACATTATGAAGTCGATTACTGAGGTTGTTGAGCTGTCGAAGCACCTTTACTCCAATAGATGTTGCAGCGTTTGAGGCCATTTTCTATAAGGCGGAGTTTATGACGTGTTGTTCTAGAGGTGTAACGCTAACGCAGTAAAAAGAAGCCACTTACACAGCCCAAGTTCGGCTAAACGGGCTTGCTTATTTGTAAGCGAGAAGTTTGTAAGCGAGAAGTTTGTTGCAAGGTATTAGCGTAGAATGACTAAGCATCACACCTTACGCCGCATTCTTATATACGCGCTAACCCGTTTATCCCGAACGAATTGGTCTGCCAAAGATTAAATTGATCCTACCAAACTGTATCGAAACATTGCCTTTTACATCAGCCTAAGTTCACGAGGTGATGTAAGGCTTATTTTATCCGGTGAAGCCTTTTACTCATCTGTCGGTCTGTAGACGTTCAATGAGTGCAACACAAAGAAGAGTATTAATGAAACAACTGCGTCTTGACCATATTACCCGCATGAATGGCGAAATTAACATTCCTGGCTCAAAAAGTATTTCAAATCGTGCCTTGCTATTAGCCACGTTGGCCAAAGGCACGACTACGCTAACGAACTTACTCGATTCTGATGATATCCGTTATATGTTGGCGTCGTTAAAACAACTTGGGGTAAATTATCGTCTATCGAATAACAATACCGTTTGTGAGCTCGAGGGAATGGGATCGCCACTGAATAGTGAACAAGCTCAAAGCCTGTTTCTTGGTAATGCAGGCACTGCCATGCGTCCGTTGTGTGCGGCATTAACCTTAGGTCATGGCGAATTTACCTTAACCGGTGAGCCTCGAATGGAAGAACGTCCTATTGGTGATTTAGTTGATGCGTTACGTCAACTTGGCGCCGATGTGACTTATCTTAAAAACGATGGTTTTCCGCCATTAACCATCAAGGCTAAAGGATTAAACGGCGGTGATGTTGAGATTGCGGGTAACTTATCAAGTCAATTCTTAACTGCGCTACTGATGGTGGCACCACTGACCAAAGACAGTGTGAACATTACTATTAAAGGTGAGCTTGTTTCTAAGCCTTATATTGATATTACTATTTCGTTGATGGCCAAGTTTGGTGTCAAGGTGATTAATCATGATTACGCCCGTTTTGAAATTCCATCAGGACAACAATACGTGTCGCCTGGCAAAGTCTTAGTTGAAGGCGATGCCTCATCGGCGTCTTACTTTTTAGCTGCTGGCGCGATCCAAGGTGGTGAAGTTAAAGTAACTGGCGTTGGCCGTTTAAGTATTCAGGGTGATGTTAAGTTTGCCGATGTATTAGCTGAAATGGGCGCAGACATAGAGTGGGGCGATGATTACATTATTGTCCGTCAATCGACCTTAACGGGTATCGACATGGACATGAACCACATTCCTGATGCGGCGATGACCATTGCAACCGCAGCCTTGTTTGCTAAAGGCGTTACCTCTATTCGCAACATTTATAACTGGCGCATTAAAGAAACTGATCGTTTAGCCGCCATGGCAACTGAGTTACGTAAAGTGGGTGCAACGGTTGATGAAGGTCATGATTATATTACCATTACGCCGCCAGCTGTATTAAATACCGCTGCGATTGATACCTATAACGATCATCGTATGGCGATGTGTTTTTCAATATTGGCCTTTGCCGATTGTGGTATCACCATTAACGATCCAGACTGCACATCAAAAACATTCCCGGATTATTTTGCACAATTTGCACAACTGGCAAAATAACACCACATCGACAGATTAAAACACGGCCTTTAACACCATTAAAGGTCGATCTTGGTTTTAATAACCGAAAATTCATCAGTAATTAACATTTATTTGTTATACAATTCGCGCGCTTATTTTGATGAACCCTCGTATGTTTTCAGGGAAGATAGATTATTTTCGGAGCAAATTATGTCAGAACGATCTCCAGTGATCACAGTTGATGGCCCTAGCGGTGCAGGGAAAGGGACAATATGTCAATTATTGGCACAGCATTTAGGATGGCATTTATTAGACAGTGGTGCGATTTATCGTGTTTTAGCCTTAGCCGCTATTCATCATGATGTTGAGCTAGAAAACGAAGAAGCACTGACCTTATTGGCTGCACACCTTGATGTCCAATTTTTAACGGGCAGCCAGACTGATGCCATTAAAGTGGTCCTCGAAGGCGAAGACGTTACCACGACCATTCGCTCACCAGAATGCTCAAATGCTGCCTCTAAAGTGGCGGCATTACCGCGTGTACGTGAGGCATTATTACGTCGCCAACGGGCATTTTGTGCCGCTCCAGGCTTAGTTGCCGACGGACGCGACATGGGTACCGTGGTCTTTTCTAAAGCACCAGTAAAAATATTTTTAACTGCGTCTGCTGAAGAACGGGCGCAAAGACGCTATAATCAGTTGCAGGACAAAGGCTTCGATGTTAAAATCGACCGCCTTTTAGCTGAAATTATCGAGCGAGACGACCGTGATACCAATCGCGCCGCTGCGCCTTTAGTCCCAGCTAATGATGCACTTGTTATTGATACAAGCGGCATAGGCATAGAAGATGTATTGAAGCAAGTGCTTGAATACGTTAGACAAAAAATTACTGTCACGTAACCGAATCCTCGTTTATTGTGCAGTAGGTGTTTGTGTTAAGGATGACACGAATAATATTACTAGACTCCACATCTAGGATGGATGGTGGTTTTATATAATGAAGTAACCTAAAACATGACTGAATCTTTTGCTGATCTATTTGAACAATCCCTTGAAACTTTAGAGTTCCGTCCAGGTTCTATCGTTCGTGGTACAGTTGTTGCCATTGAAAACGGTATGGTACTTGTTGACGCCGGCCTTAAGTCTGAAAGTCCAATCAATGCTGACGAATTCAAAAACGCACAAGGCGTTTTAGAAATTCAAGTTGGTGATGAAGTTGACGTAGCCCTTGACTCTGTTGAAGATGGCTTTGGTGAGACTCAATTGTCTCGCGAAAAAGCTAAGCGTCATGAAGCTTGGATCGTTCTAGAAAAAGCGTACGAAGATGCTGAAACTGTAATCGGTATCATCAATGGTAAAGTTAAAGGTGGTTTCACTGTTGAATTAAACGGTATCCGTGCCTTCTTACCAGGTTCTCTAGTTGACGTGCGCCCAGTTCGCGACACCGCTCACTTAGAGTACAAAGAATTAGAATTCAAAGTTATCAAGCTTGATCAGAAGCGCAACAACGTTGTTGTTTCTCGTCGTGCAGTTATCGAATCTGAAAGCAGTGCTGAACGTGATACTCTTCTTGAGAATCTACAAGAAGGTCAAGCTGTTAAAGGTATCGTTAAAAACCTTACTGACTACGGTGCATTCGTAGACTTGGGTGGTGTTGACGGTCTTTTACATATCACAGATATGGCTTGGAAACGTGTTAAGCACCCATCTGAAATCGTTAATGTTGGTGACGAAATCAACGTTAAAGTACTTAAATATGACCGTGAGCGTACTCGCGTATCATTAGGTCTTAAGCAACTTGGCGAAGATCCATGGTTAGAAATCAGCAAGCGCTACCCAGAAAGCACACGTCTTACTGGTCGCGTAACTAACTTAACTGACTACGGTTGCTTCGTAGAAATCGAAGAAGGCGTTGAAGGTTTAGTTCACGTTTCTGAAATGGATTGGACTAACAAGAACATTCACCCATCTAAAGTTGTTAACTTAGGTGATGAAGTTGAAGTGTTAGTACTAGACATTGACGAAGAGCGTCGTCGTATTTCTCTAGGCCTGAAACAGTGTAAAGTTAACCCATGGGATGACTTCGCAACTCGTTACAACAAAGGCGACAAAGTATCTGGTAAGATCAAGTCAATCACTGACTTCGGTATCTTTATCGGTCTTGACGGTGGAATCGATGGTCTTGTTCACTTATCTGATATTTCTTGGAACGGTACTGGCGAAGATGCAGTATCTGAATACAAGAAAGGCGACGAAATCCATGCAGTGGTTCTTTCAGTAGACCCAGAGCGTGAGCGCATCAGCTTAGGTGTTAAGCAAACTGAAGATGATCCATTCAACGCATACTTAGCTGACAAGAAGAAAGGCACCGTAGTTCACGGTACTGTTTCTGCTGTTGACGCAAAAGGTGTTACAGTTGAATTGGCTGAAACAGTTGAAGGTTATATCCGTGTAGCTGACATCTCTTCAGAACGCATCGAAGATGCATCTACTGTATACTCAGTAGGTAATGCAATCGAAGCTAAGTTCATGGGTGTAGATCGTAAGAACCGTTCTATCAGCTTATCTATCAAAGCGAAAGATGAAGCTGAACAGAAAGAAGCGATTGCTACTTTGAACAAGCAAGATGAAGTTGTAATGAGCAGCGCAATGGCTGAAGCTTTCAAAGCGGCTCGTAAGTAATCGAAAATCGTCTGTTGTATGGGGAATTCCTCCCCATTAGGCGACTGTGTTTGGCTTGATAATATGGGATAGCTAAGATGACAAAATCTGAACTTATCGAAAAACTCGCCACTAGGCAGTCGCAACTGTCGGCGAAGGAAGTGGAAAGTGCAATCAAAGAAATGTTGGAGCAAATGGCAACAACATTAGAAACCGGTGATCGTATAGAAATCCGCGGATTTGGTAGTTTTTCACTTCACTATCGTGCACCACGTATGGGTCGTAATCCAAAAACAGGCACCTCTGTTGATTTGGAAGGCAAGTATGTACCGCACTTTAAGCCGGGTAAAGAACTGCGCGAACGTGTCGATGTTGTTAATCCTTGATTAATGACTGAATAAAAAGCCTCCTTTTGGAGGCTTTTTTATATCTAATGACAGTCAATGCTGGTCAGCCCAGTAAATTTCTTGGATAATCATTATATTGATACACCTTCATGGAGAATAGCGTGAGATCATTTATTGTTGTTGTACTCGTTGGATTGTTGTTTGTTTTAGCTTTATTATTTGGTGCTAAAAATGAACAAGTCGTCACTTTAAGTTACTTTATTGCTGAAGGGCAATATCGTTTGCCTATAGTACTTGCCGTGGTCTTTTTCTGCGGGTTTATTCTCAGCTGGATATTTGCAAGCTACCACATCATTAAGCTAAAACTTGCGTTGCGTAAAAGTAACAAAGCCCTTAAAAAGTTTACCGCTGTAGAGGCAACCAGTGTTGCTTTAACGCCTAAGGATCAAGTCGTCTAGTATGCTAGAAATCTTGTTCTTGTTATTGCCTATCGCTGCCGGTTACGGATGGTACATGGGACGACGCAGTATTCGTCATAGCGATAGCCAGCAGAGTAAAAAATTAAGCCGAGATTATTTTACTGGGTTTAACTTTTTACTGTCTAACGAGTCTGATAAAGCGGTTGATTTATTTATCAGCATGCTTGATGTTGACGATGAAACCATCGACACCCATTTATCGTTAGGTTCGTTATTTCGTAAACGGGGTGAAGTAGACCGTTCAATACGTATCCATCAGAACTTGATTGCCAGGCCCAGCTTGACCAACGAGCAACGTGACATCGCGATGATGGAGTTAGGTAAAGATTATATGGCCGCTGGGTTTTATGACCGCGCCGAAGAAATCTTTAGCAACTTAGTCAGTCAAGATGACCACAGTGAAGAATCAGAAACACAACTTCTGTTAATCTACCAAGTGACTAAAGAGTGGCAAAAGGCCATCGATATCACTAAGCGTCTACCTCGAAAACGCCAACAAGTGCTTAAACACACCACGGCACATTTTTATTGTCAATTAGCTGATGAAGCCAATAACGACGCTGACAAAATCAAAAAATTGCACCAAGCGATTAAACAAGACGCTCAATGCGGTCGGGCTTGGTTAACCTTAGCTAAAATTTATCTTGATGCTGGTCAGTTTGAGTTATGCAAGCAGGCGATCCAACAGCTGAAATTGGCCGATATTGATTTATTTGCTGATGCCGTTTCAATTGCAAAGCAAGTGTATCGAGACACCCAAGATCCAGAAGGTTTTAACGAACTGCTTGCAGAGGCCATTGCCGACGGCGCAGGTGCCAGTGTGGTTATCGCACTTGCCGAGCACAAAATAAGCCTTAATCAACATCAAAGTGCTGAAACCATGATGCTCGATAACTTATATCATCATCCGACCATGAAAGGGTTTCAGCATTTAATGCAATTGCACATTAAACAAGCTGAAGATGGCCAAGCGAAACAAAGTTTATCTATGCTCGAACAGCTTGTTGAACAACAAATTAAATTCCGTCCTAGTTACCGCTGTATTGCCTGCGGTTTCCCCTCTCACGGTTTATATTGGCATTGTCCATCATGTAAACAGTGGGGCAGCATCAAACGGATCAAAGGGCTCGACGGTGAATAATTTTATCATTACCATTTAGATACCCTATAATAAAGGCATTAAAATAAGCTATGGCCGCTGGAGTTCCAATGACGAAGAAATCAATTGTAGTCGCCCTCGATTATCATAATAAAAATGACGCATTGACCTTTATTGATAAACTTGACCCAGATATGTGTCGTCTAAAAATCGGCAAAGAGATGTTTACGTTATTCGGGCCAGATCTGGTTAACGATATCCATAATCGTAACTTCGATTTATTCCTAGATTTGAAATTCCATGATATTCCCAATACGGTGGCAAAAGCCGTTACCGCCGCCGCTGATCTAGGCGTGTGGATGACTAACGTGCACGCCAGCGGAGGGCTTGCCATGATGCAGGCCGCTAAACAAGCTTTGGTGCCATTTGGTCAAGATGCACCATTGTTGATAGCCGTTACCGTATTAACATCAATGTCAGATGAAGACTTAGTCTTACTTGGCATCAATGTCCCTGTATTTGAACATGTATTGCGCTTAGCAAAACTGACTCATCAAGCTGAGTTAGATGGGGTTGTGTGCTCCGCTCAAGAAGCTAAATTGCTTAAATCATCATTTGGACAAGACTTTACCTTAGTGACACCGGGTATTCGTCCCGCAGGCAGTGATACTGGTGATCAACAGCGTGTCATGACGCCACAACAAGCTATTACAGCGGGGTCAGATTATTTGGTGATTGGTCGACCAATTACTCAAGCTGTGGATCCATTAGCAGCGCTTAAGGCTATTTATCAATCACTGCATGTTTGATCCGTTCTTGTTGTAAAAGCATCATTGAAAAAGTTATATTTTCTGTCTATGTCGTCAGCAAAATAGACTTATCTACATCAACAAAAACACACAGAAATAAGGGATGACTATGTCTGATAACACAAGGTTTGATAACACAAGGTTTGATTACACAGGTAAAAATGTGGTGGTGGTGGGTGGCACCTCTGGCATTAATCTGCAAGTTGCCATTCAATTTGCAAAAGCCGGCGCGAATGTTGCCGTTGCGAGTCGCAGTCTTGATAAAGTAAACGCTGCGGTTGCGTTACTCAATCAAGCTAATCCCAGAGCGAATCATTTAGGCGTGAGTTTTGATGTACGTGACAACGATGCGTTAACCATTGGCTTTGATAAAATCGCCGCTACATATGGGCACATTGATGTACTGGTAAGTGGCGCGGCGGGTAATTTCCCAGCCAGTGCAGCAAAGTTATCTAATAATGGTTTTAAATCAGTTATTGATATTGATTTAATTGGCAGTTTTCAAGTATTAAAACAAGCCTATCCACTGTTATCACGTCCCAACGGCAGCATTATTCAAATTTCAGCCCCGCAAGCGTATATCGCGATGCCGTTGCAAGTGCATGTTTGCGCCGCCAAAGCCGGAGTCGATATGCTAACCCGCACATTAGCGCTAGAGTGGGGAGTTGAAGGGATCAGGATTAATTCTATTGTACCTGGCCCCATTGAAGATACCGAAGGCTTTAACCGTTTAGCGCCCAGTGATGAATTACAACAACGGGTCGCTAATAGTGTGCCGTTAAAACGCAATGGCAAAGGCCAAGATATTGCCAATGCGGCCTTATTCCTGGCATCTGACATGGCATCATACATCACAGGTGTCGTGTTGCCTGTTGATGGTGGTTGGTCATTAGGTGGCGCCAGCACTGCTATGACTGAGTTAGGTGACATGGCCGCAAAGCAAGGTTTATAAAACTCAACAAAATTAAAGGTAAATAACATGGCCAATGCATTACAAGATCAATTGCTTAAAGCAGGTCTTGCCAGTAAACAAAAAGTTCGTGACGTAAAAACTCAAAAAAAGCGTAATAAAAAATCAAAGATAGATGATGGTAGCGATGCATTAAAGCAACAAATCGCCGAGCAAAAAAATGCTCAAAACCTCAAAGACAAAGCCTTAAATGAGCAGCGTTTTGCTGAGGCATCTGAAAAAGGTCAAGTACGAGGATTGATCACTGAGTTTTCTAAATTCGCTATTACTGTGGGCAAAGATGCCGAGATTAAGTTTAACTTCACCTTAGAAAACAAGATCTATTCCGTTTATATTACCGATAAAATTCAAGCTGATTTACTTAACGGCACCTTGGGCATTGTCCGTCATGAAGAAAAAAGCTACATAGTGCCGCATAAACTGGCAGAACGAGTCAAGTTACTGGTACCACAATGGTGTGGCTATTTATGGGATAAAGCCGCTAAAGATTCAGTAGAGCAGGTGAGTGATGCCGACGATCCTTATGCTAACTACGCCATCCCTGATGATTTAATGTGGTAAGCATTATCCCCAAGACTCCTTAACATGCTTGTTTCAGAGCTCCCATAGGGTAACTTAACAAGGCAGTGATTAAAGAGAATGGTTACTGCCTTTTTATTATCACTATTGCTAAATCCCAAGTCCAAGAACTTAGGTTATACAGCTTAGGCTATAGAACTTAGGCTATAGAACTTGGGTGATAGAAGTGAAGCATCCTCGAAAGACGAAATCCGCCTAAAACCTAGCAGATCGCAGGTTGCTCTAGCTACCGAAAGTGGCCTATTCCTAGAATCTTGAACACTGTCACTTCTCGACATGCTGGTTCCTGTATATCGAGGTTGTTAGGTATAGACTGACAGGGTGTTTATTGCTGCCGACTTTCACTTTAATAATATTAAAATAGTTGTAGCAAAGGCTAGGCAAGTAAACGATGTCTCATTTATAGATTACCCTTTTTTTATCTTCCCTATTGGCATTTCTGCCTATATTAATTTTTACTGCCATTGGCTTTGCACCAATACTCATTCAGCTACACTCATAAGGATAATGACAGTCCATACTGAATGGCACTTCGGAGTTGAATTCGGGAGGGTTAACCACTTGATACCAAGAATGACTTCAATCTGTTCTTAATGACCATTGATGATGGTTTCTTGCTTAGCTTCAGCCCTAGGGACCACTCATATCTTATAGGTTTTGGTTCATTGTTTGACGTATTTTGGCGCCATTCGCCTAGGTCCATTGCTTATTATCCGTTTTACTATCACAGCAAACATCGGATAATACAGCGTTTTTTTGCAAAGAATACGCATTCCACAACGAATATCGTCATAGCAGGATCCTGTTTGTTACACCGAGCCAGCGCCATGATGGCCTTGACGTTGAAATACTAAGCAAACCAAAAGCGTTGTATCAGGAAAAAGAAATGAGCATGGTGAACTATGGTCAAAAGAGAACGACGGACAAAAGATGAGTGGAACGGCCAGACAATTGGTGAACTTGAGTTAAATCCAGAGCGGCACAAAGAAGTTACTTAACAATATAGCCAACAACTGCCATAAAAAACACCACTAGTTCGGATCTTTTTTGTATTTTTATAAAGTGGCTATTATTTCATCTTTTAGCCCTTCTTTGAGTTCTACCATTTTCGTTAACCGAAGATCTCTTTAATATTCAATGTGGTCAATGGGTTATGTATCAAATGAATATTATGTCTTATCATCTTTTATAATCATCATTCGTTTGTAGAAATCTAGGTGAATTATTAACTCAAATATTACATTTGTATTTTTTCGATTACATCACAAACTACGATCGCCTCCTGTGTCAGAATAGGGTACTTATTTTTCAAAAAATCATAGAATTATAGAATAATATGAGATGAAAAATATGACGATTTAATAATGGATAGAGAATTTTAAAATTACATAATATTATTTAGGAGGGGGAACAAAATGACAATACTATATTACGATTGCTTTTCAGGAATAAGCGGCGACATGAATCTAGGAGCAATGGTAGATGTAGGAGTCGATTTTGAATATCTAACTGAAATGCTAAATAAATTATCAGTCAAAAATGAATTTTATTTACATAGATCCAGAAAACAAAAAATGGGAATAGAAGGAACAAAGATTGATGTGATTTTAAATAAAGAAAATCATGAACATACCAATCATTCACATGAAGCTAAACATACCCATCATCATTCACATGAAGCTAAACATACCCATCATCATTCACATGAAGCTGAACATACTCATCATCATTCACATGAAGCTGAACATACTCATAATAATAATAACGCCGATGATCACCATCATAAACACCAACATAGAAATCTAGAAAGTATCAAGAAAATAATTAATGATGCTCCATATAATAAAAATATAAAGACGTTAAGTATCAATATGTTTATGGAGGTGGCTAAAGCAGAGGCCAAAGTTCATGGTAAAACAATTGAGGAGATTCATTTTCACGAAGTTGGAGCCGTCGACTCAATAGTTGATATTATAGGTGCCGCAATATGTTTTGATTATTTGAATGTTGATAAAATTATTTCATCCTCTGTAGAACTAGGAGGAGGTTTTGTAAAGTGTGCTCATGGGGTTATACCTGTACCGGCACCTGCAACTGTAGAGATTTTAAAAAATACTCCTGTAACATTGGGGAAAGTTAATTTTGAAACAACGACGCCTACAGGAGCTGCAATATTAAAAGCTAATGTAAATGAATTCACAAGCAAATTGAATTTTAATATTATAAAAACAGGATACGGATTAGGGACAAAAGATTTTGATATTCCAAATATGCTCAGAGTCTATATTGCAACGGAAATTGAAGAAGAAATTGGTAAATCAAGTACTGTCAAAGAAGAAAATAACGATTTTGATATAGAAGAACAAATCATTATCGAAGTTAATATAGATGATATGAATCCTGAGCTGTATGAAGCTATTGAAGAAAAGTTATTTGATAACGGTGCCCTAGATGTATATAAAACAAATATATTAATGAAAAAAAACAGACCTGCTATAAAACTTACCGTGTTAACTACAGTCGAACTTCTAAACAAAATTGAAAATATTTTATTTATGGAAACAACTACTCTAGGAATTAGAGAGTATCCTGTAAAAAAGAAGATGTTAAAAAGAACTTTCGAAAAAATCCAAACTAAATTTGGAGAGGTGGATATTAAAAAAGGTCTTTTGAATGGCAAGGTTGTTAAAATAAAGCCTGAATATGAAACTTGTAAAAAATTAGCAAAAATAAATAACGTTTCTATTTTGGATATATATTCAGAGGTGTCAACGTTAATTAAGTAAGAGACGATTATGAATAAAGGTAGAATATATCAAGACGTGTCAGATTCAATTTTTATGGAGAAGGTTATGAGTGAAAAATATATAGAATTAGTTAGTTATTTAAAAGGGTTGAAAAGAGTATTAGTAGCATTTTCAGGTGGTGTAGACAGTACTTTTTTGCTAAAAGCAGCTAAAGATGCGTTAGGCGATAATGCAGCCGCCGTCACAGTAAATTCACCATATATCCCAAGCTGGGAAATAGAAGAAGCAAAAGAATTTACAGAAAAAATGGGAATAAAACATGACTTTATTAAAGTTGGGATTATAGATGAAATAAAAAATAATCCTAGCGATAGATGTTATCTATGTAAAAAAGCTTTATTTTCTATGATTAAAGAAAAAGCTATAAATGAAGGTTTTGATTATGTAATCGATGGAACTAATCTTGATGATATAAAAGATTACCGCCCTGGAATTAAAGCCTTAAATGAATTGAAAATTGTAAGTCCTCTACTGGAATGTAAAATCACAAAATCTGATGTTAGGGAAATGTCAAAGGATCTCAACCTTTTGACTTGGAATAAGCCGGCCGGTGCATGTTTATTGACAAGAATTCCTTTCGATACGAGGCTAGAAATTGATGATATTAATAGGATAGAGAAAGCTGAAAAGTATTTAAGAGATAAAGGTATTGCTGCTGTAAGAGTCCGTTCTCATGGAGATCTGGCAAGAATTGAAATAGACCCAACAATAAGAGATCAATTATTTAATACAGATTTTCTAGATGAGATATCAAGAAAGTTAAAAGAATATGGGTTTAAGTACGTAACTATAGATGCAGCAGGTTATAAAATGGGAAGTTTAAATAGCTAAGGGGTATTTTAAAATGACTGAAGTTGAAATTAAAAAAATATTAAACGCAATTAAAGATAGTGATTTAAGTGTTGATGATGCTTTTGATAATCTAAAAGAACTTCCATTCAAAGATCTAGGTTTTGCTATGATAGATAATCATAGAGAGATCAGAGTAGGTTGTCCTGAGGTGATCTACGGTGGTGGTAAGACTACTGAGCAAATAAGAGAAATTATTAAATTTATGCTTACCAAAAAAAATAATATCTTAGCAACGAGAGTAGGCGATGAAGTATATGAAGCTGTAAAAGATCTCGATCCTAGATTAATGTATAACAAATTAGGACGAACTATTACCCTCGAATTAAATGCCATTAAAAAGACAGAAGATTATATTGCTATTATATCAGCAGGAACATCCGACATTCCTGTGGTTGAAGAAGCAAAAGAAACAGCTCTTATTCTTGGAAATAAAGTAAAAATTATAAATGATGTTGGTGTAGCCGGAATACATAGGCTTTTTTCAAAATTAGATGTGATTAGGAAGGCAAAAGTTATTATAGTTGTTGCAGGCATGGAAGGAGCTCTTGCTAGTGTTATAGGTGGACTGGTAGAGAAACCAATCATTGCTGTTCCGACAAGTGTAGGATATGGAGCCTCACTAAATGGAATCGCTGCACTACTATCAATGCTCAACAGTTGTGCTAGTGGCGTCAGTGTTGTGAATATAGATAATGGATTTGGTGCTGCATATAATGCAAGTATCATCAATAAATTGTAATGTAATGTTAAAATATGTGACGGTGTACTTAACAATACTTATTGCTATAGTTTACAATTCGTTAGTTTAAAAATATTACTTTTTATTTATTAGGAGGATTTACTTATGTTTCAGAAAATAAAAATGCCTTATGCTAAGAAAACTGTAGAGATTTCAATAGAAAAAAAATATCTTCAAGCAGTATTAATACCACAAACTGACGAATTTGATCCAAAAATGACTCAAGAAGAAATTGTTCTAAAATCTTTAGAGAATCCGATTGGCACAAAAAAATTATCAGAATTAGCCGTCGGAAAGAATAAAATTGTATTTGTTACCAGCGATCACACAAGACCACTTCCTAGTAGAGTAACTGTTCCATTGATATTAAAAGAGATAAGGAAAGGTAATCCAGATGCTGAGATAACTATTCTTATTGCTACAGGATTTCATCGACCTACTACTAGAGAAGAATTGATTTATAAAATGGGAGAAGAAGTAGTTGATAATGAAATAATTTGTAATCACATATCAACTAACGATGAAGATCAAGTATTTATGGGTACTCTGCCTTCTGGAGGTGACCTTTATTTAAATAAATTAGCTATGGAAGCTGATTTATTAATAGCTGAAGGATTTATCGAAGCCCATTTCTTCGCAGGATTTTCAGGTGGAAGAAAAAGTATATTACCAGGCATAGCTTCAGCTAAAACAATAATGTATAACCACAACTCAGAATTTATAAGCAATCCTAAATCTAGAACTGGGAACCTTGAAGATAATCCTATCCATAAAGATATGATATACGCAGCTAAACAATCTAAATGTGCATTTATCCTAAACACTGTAATCAATGGTGAAAAAGATATAATTGGATGTTTTACCGGAGATATAAGTGAAGCACATCTCGTAGGGTGTAAATTTGTTGATGATTTAGCTGCTGTAAAGAAAAATATTGCAGACATTGGCGTAACAACAAATGGCGGCTATCCTCTAGATCAAAATATATATCAAACTGTCAAAGGGCTAACTGCTGCTGAAGCCACTACAAGAGAAGGTGGAGTATTAATCGCACTCTCATCTTGTGTTGATGGACATGGAGGAGAAGGATTCTATAATAGTGTCGCATCAGCAAAAAATGCTAATGAAATTTTGGAAAAAGTAGCTAACATCAAAAAAGAAGATACTCTTCCTGACCAATGGGAATTTCAAATTTTAGCAAGATTATTATCTAAATATACAGTTATAATTGTAACTGATGAATGTGACCCTAAAATAATAACAGATATGCATATGGAGCATGCCTTTACTTTTGATGAAGCATTAGAAAAAGCGAGATCAATTGTTGGTAAAGAAGCAACAATTACAGTGGTTCCAGATGGCGTGGCTACAATTGTAAAATAAATAGCACTGCTTTATATTTTATATAAACCTCAACATTAATGTTGAGGTTTTTTTATGAGAAAAACAATAAAAAATATATCTACTATCGCAACAGGTTTAATTTTTTCCAAACCCAAAGCATTAAGAGGTAGGTAGATGATATCACCAACTAACCGCTTATTTTTATTCCAGGATATCAATTTTCTTTTTGAATATAATGATTTAAAAGATTAAAAGATGCGGATGTCGTGCCTTGTATGACTGAGTACATAGGGTAACAGGCATTCCTAGCGGAACAGGTCGTCAAGGATTTAACCAGAAAATCTGCAGACGCAGCACGGGAACCATCATGATTAACTGCAAGATAGCATTCCACTTACCCAGAAGCTGCGTCCGACGTCACGTCAACTACACCTTGTCTTGTCATCAGCGACCAGAATTCAACTAACGACGGCAGGCCTAGGTTGGATTATTTATTGTGGTCCCACATTACATTGGATTCCCCCTTGACTGCAGCCCTGAGCAATTCGAGTAAAGGCATGGCCCGATGCGACAGACTGACGGTCGGTGCGCCGTTATCGTCTTCCTCGTCTTTCATAGATGCTTTTGGCTCTGGCAACTGCTCGAGCGCAGCCTCCAGACTCACCAGCGCTGGCTGAACATCTTCTGCATAAAGAGCACTGGGAACCGTACCGCTGTGCCCCATCATTTTAAGCAGCCGAATCGCCACGTCACCAAACATCGTTATGTCCCCGTAGGCAGGACTGGAAAAAGTTACTAGCATAATTGCTTCCTCTCTATTGAGTCGTTCACTTATTGGGATAGCTTCAGCCCTCCAATACTACAATTGGATTACAGCATCTTTGCGCACCTATTATCCTCTCAAGTTTGACAGTCTTTAATGGACTTGCGACTTAGACAGGTATTAATAGGTTGCTCTTACCGTTTATGCTGCATCATTGTTGTAAATAGGTAAAGCTATTCATTTTTTTGGTGTCACGAGTTAACTTGGTAAATTCAATTTTTAAATTGAGGTGTTGTACCCAAAGCTGATACAAGGTTGTGATTAAGCATGGAGGAATTAAACAAATTAAGATAGAGGAATAATAAGGAAATATAATGAAAAACAGATCGGTACCGCTGTGATCGCCAGCGCTATTTGCATGCCAAGCATGGCCACGCTAGAGGTCGATGTATACATGGGTATCGATTAACACACCACGACACTAGCCAATACTAATTCAATCACAACAAGTGCGGATGGGCCGAATATCGAGCCACGATATAGAGGTTTACACAACATTGTTCATTACTACTATCAAGACGGTAGCCGCGCGGGCACCTGCGTGAGCCGTTTTCTTGCCACCATGCGGCACTTATGTCGTTGCCACTGAACATCAAGATCGAGTACTTGTGTTCGCGCACCGCGCCGTTGTTTCAAGTCTTTTAGTTTTATGCCTACGCTAAAGATCCTGTCTATGAAGCAAGGCGCAGTTCACCGGATGCTTACGCATGTTTTAGTGGTGAACGTTCATCAACATGACCGTTAGGTGTTATTCGGTAGGATCATAATTAATCTTGTTCTAATTCGGGATGTACCTGCTTTGCCGTTAACGCAATCACTTGTTGGCAATATGCTAAGTGATGACGAATCGTATCGAGGTATTGTGATGCTTGATAGTCAATTAGATACCAATTACTGGCTTGAGTTTCTGGGTATTGGTTATAAAACAACGACTCGGCCATGATTAAGTCGCTTTGGTTGGCGTAGGTTAACCATTGCACGCTGGGTAAATTACTCAGTGCGGCTAACAATGCATATTGCACATCAAGATTGTCTGGTTGCTCAGTGGTCACTTGCAGGGCTAAACGCTGGGCGACGACAAACTTCGGATCGGTGTTATCGGGCGTTAATACTTGATTTTGACGGCGGCGGACTGCATCACTTAATAACACTTCAAATGGGTTAATTTCAACGGGCTCTGTCGTATTATCGTAAGTAAATGCAGTCGTTGCATCATCTACAAACAATTCTGGCCACTGAATATTATTGCTGGTGAGTTGCAAACCTAAAGCAATACGACGCTCACCTAACCAATTATGCACCATACAAGGTAAATACTCAGAAGAAGGCATTTCTGCGGGTCTTGCTAATGAAGGTAACAAAGACATACGTTGTACATTGACCTGTTTTGCTATCAGCGCCATTAATAAAATAGTCACCAATCCAGAAGAAGGCCAACACTTAAGTTGCGGGTCGAGTGTTTCACTCACTTCGGTTAACAATGACACTAATTGATTGTTATCTGGGCTGTTACTGACAACGAAGGCTTGACGTGAGCCTAGATAAGGGCCGTTACAAATATTAATCACCTTATCGGCCTCATGTTGAGTCCCGTTAAAAATGAAAGTATGTCCAATTTGGGCTGGCTGCCAATCACCCATTGAATTGCCTATGACAGTGACCTGCTGATAGTGCTCAGATAAAGCTGATGATGGGCCGTGTTCTTCATTAGGTGTATGCATAAAAGTGCGGTTCACTATTGTTAAATATCAGGGCTGTTTATCTCTCGTGTTCGATGCGGTGAGTAAGGTCAACAGATCTTAATCAAATAAGGTGCTAATTCTGTGAGCTAAGTAGTAATTGTAACTCATTGGAACCTTATTGGGTTGAGAAACATAAACTATCGGCATTAAGGTTTGGCACGAGTCGACATGGGTCAAATTATGGTTAGATAATTGCTAAAAAGCTTTTCCTTTTGTGACACTTTAGTATAAATTAAAACAACTGTTTTAATTATTCGTTTAAGAGACTCTTATGAACCCATACCAAGCCCCGTTAAAGGACATGCAATTTTTATTGGAACAGGTATTTGATGCACAAGCTACGTGGGAACAGCTTCCTGCTATGGCAGATGCTGTCGACATGGATACCGCACTCGCCATTCTAGATGAAGCCAATAAGATCAGCCGTGATCTGCTTCACCCTTTAAATCGCAGCGGTGATGAGCAAGGAGTGGTTCATAAAGGCAACGACATTATTACCCCTGATGGTTTTAAGGAAGTGTATCAGCAGTTTTCTGAAGGCGGTTGGGTCGGTCTATGTGGTGAGCCTGACTTTGGCGGCATGGGTATGCCCAAAATGCTCGGTGTATTAGTTGATGAAATGGGCTATAGCGCCTGTAACTCATTTACTTTGTACAGTTCACTTACTGCAGGTGCTGCATTGTGTATTAATGCTCATGCAAATGATGAGTTAAAACAAACTTATTTACCCAATTTATATACTGGCCAATGGGCTGGTGCAATGGACATGACCGAGTCTCACGCAGGTTCAGATTTACGCGGTATCCGCACCAAAGCAGAACCTATTGATGATGGCAGTTATTCGATTACCGGCAATAAGATTTTTATTACCGGAGGCGATCAAGATTTAACAGAAAACGTGATCCATTTAGTCTTAGCCAAACTGCCTAATTCAAAAGGTATTTCATTATTTTTAGTGCCTAAAATCAGCGTTAATAGCGACGGTAGTTTAGGTGAAGCCAATGGGGTGACGGTAGGGTCTATCGAACATAAGATGGGTCTTAAAGCGTCTGCTACTTGTGTGATGAACTACGAGAATGCCAAAGGCTTCTTAGTGGGTGAGCCCAATCGCGGTTTAGTGTGTATGTTTACTATGATGAACTACGAGCGTTTAGCGATTGGTTTGCAAGGTTTAGGTAACTCGCAAGCGGCTTATCAAATGGCCAGCGATTATGCCAAAGATAGGTTACAAGGCCTTGCTGCTGAAGGTTCCGCAACCGGTGCAACGTCAGATGCGATTATCGTCCATGGCGACGTGCGTCGTATGTTACTCACTATTCGTGCGCTGACAGAAGCGGGCCGTGCGTTATCGGTTTATACCGGTAAGCAGTTAGATTTAGCCAAATATGCTAGCGGCGATGTGCAAGCTAAAGCAGCAAAATATGTTGGTTTACTCACTCCGGTATCAAAAGCATTTTTAACAGATCGCGGACTAGATGCCACCATAATGGGCCAGCAAGTATTTGGTGGTCATGGCTATATTCGCGAAACGGGTATCGAGCAGTTTGTACGTGATACCCGCATTGCGCAGATTTATGAAGGCACTAACGGTATTCAAGCGATTGATTTCTTAGGGCGTAAAGTTACCGGTGATAACGTGGCAACCTTGACGCAATTTGCGGCTGAGGTGAATGCCAGTCTTGCAGGCTTAACTCACCCAAGTGTTGAGCATAAAGCCATGGTAAACCAAGTGTTTGATGAGTTACTGACCACAGCTAACTACATTAACGCTAACAAAAAATCACAACCAGCATTAGTTAATGCTTGTGCCGTCGACTTCTTAGATGCCTTTGGTTACGCGGTATACGGTTATTTTTGGTTATTGATGGCTGATAGAGCTTCAAACCATGAAGACCCGTCTTTTGCTGCTCAGAAGCAGTTTGTGGCTGATTTCTATATGGATAAGTTGTTATCAAAAGCTCAATATCATTTATCACAAGTTAATCAAGGTGATAAATCGATTATGGCCATGCCAGCAGAAATGTTCTAACGGTTTTATTTGGATTGTTCAGCTACAAAAAAAGCCTTCATTTGAAGGCTTTTTTTATCAGTGGCGTTATCTCATGGTTCATCATTGTTACAAGCTATGTTGACGCAATCCATCCTGACGCCAACTATGTCAACGTCGGATTGTGTAAATGATGTCGATAAAAATGATGGCTGTGCCGCAATAACTGCTTAGTCATAACGACCTAGCATGACCATCCCGTCATGATTATTAATCTAACCCGAGACTGATTATTCTCTCAAGTTGTGGTTACTTAGTCCGTTTCCAATAAACAAATGCCACGATAGCCACTAACATAATTGCTGGGCTGAGCTGAGCGAAATGATGAAACAAGCCCATGCCACCATGTCCCTCATGTGCCATCGCAATAGTTGGCATAGTGGCAAGGATAAAGGCAATTGATAAATATTTCATGGTGTAGTCCTTCTTTTTTTAAAGTTACTCGGGTTATTAGGTTAGGGTATTTTAATATTACTATTAGTTAAAAACTTACGTGTCCATAACGAGTTGCATTAACATCATGTCCTCACCGTCAATCACTTTGGTGTGATTTGACTGGCAAACGGGGCAAATAATAGTTCGTTCATCGACTTGCGATTGCTGTTGGCATTGATTGCACTGCAAAACTAATGCTTGAATATTGATGATTAATTTTGCCTGGTGACAAATACTGTCTAATTTAAACGTTTCAAACGCTTGAGACAGTAGGGCTGGCTCAACGCCACTTAACACACCAATTTTCAGTTCAACTTGCTCAATCCGTGTGGCTTTATGTTCCAAAGCCAGTGCTTCGCATTGTTCCATTAGTGACATCACAATCGAGTATTCGTGCATTAACAGATCCTTGGCAGTAATTCACCTTGCGGTAAATCTAAATAGCGACTGCTACCCCAAGGCGTCTGCAACACCACTTTGCCAGGATGACTCTCAGTCACTTGGCCAATAATAGCGGCGTGTTCGCAGTGGCCATATCGCTGCATAACTTCAATTGCGCCTTGGGCTATATCCATTGGCAGCGCCATAATAAAGGTGCCCTCATTGGCTAAGTCAAAGGGTTCAAAGCCAAATAACTCACATAAGCCTTTCACTTCGTCACAAATAGGAATGCTGGCTTCCTCGACGTTAATGCCAATCTGCGACGCTTTAGCCCACTCATTTAACACTGCAGATAATCCACCTCGTGTGGCATCACGCATTGCATGCATTTTGATATTGGCAATCAACAGTTGCTCAACAATGGGCCATAAGGTATCGCAGTCACTGCATAAGTCAGACTCAAGCGTTAAGCCATCACGGGCCATTAAAATTGCCGCGCCGTGGCGGCCAATATCTCGAGAAACAATAATGGCGTCGCCCACTTGCAAATTACGTGCTGAAATATCGGGATTTAAAATACGGCCTACGCCAGAGGTGTTAATAAATAGTCCGTCGGCACAGCCTTTAGGCACCACTTTAGTGTCGCCACAGACAATTCGTGCGCCAGACTTATGTAATTCAGCGGCCATGCTATTGACTATGGTGTTGAGGTCATCCAGCGGAAAGCCTTCTTCAATGATAAAACTACAACTTAAGTATTCTGGTTGCGCCGCCATCATGGCTAAATCGTTTACGGTGCCAGCAATCGCTAATTTGCCGATATCGCCACCGGCAAAAAATAACGGTGACACGGTAAACGAGTCGGTAGTAAAAGCAATGTGACCACACATGTTCAATTTGGCCGCGTCTTCTTGCGAGGTCAAAATAGGATTATCAAAGGCTTTAAAAAACAGATCGTGAATGAGTTGATCCATTTCTTTACCGCCACCACCGTGGCTTAGTTGAATTGTTTTTTTAGTTGGCATGACTCACTTCTCCATAGCGGTAATAGGCATTACACGCGCCTTCCGAGCTCACCATACAGCTGCCAAGCGGTGTTTGCGGTGAACAGCCTCTACCAAACACTTTGCAGTCTTTAGGGTTAGCCAATCCACGTAAAATATCGCCACACATACAGGCTTTATGATCATCAATTTCGGTTGTGGGTAAAACTTTGACATAAATGCGCTCGGCATCGCGATGATGATATTCAGGGCGCAGTGTCAGTGCCGAATTAGCAATAGGACCTAGTCCGCGCCAACGAAAGCTATCACGAACCATAAAATATTTGTCGACGAGTTGTTGAGCGGCTAGGTTGCCCTCATAACTCACGGAGCGACTATATTGATTATCAAGTTCAGCTTTGCCGGCGACTTTTTGGGTCACAATTCGTAAAATAGACTCCATAACATCCACGGGCTCAAACCCTGATACCACCACAGGTGTTTGATATTGATCAACCGTAGATTGATAGATTTTGGCACCGCTAATCACGCTCACATGCGCCGGACCAATAAACGCGTTCACTTTACTGCGACTATCAGACATCACTGCATCAATGGCAGGTGGCACTAGCACATGGTTAATATGAAATAACAGATTATCAATTTTCAACGCTTCAGCTTGTGCCAATAAGGCGGCGGTCATTGGTGCAGAGGTTTCAAAACCAATGGCAAAGAAAATGACCGTTTTGTCAGGGTTATCTCGGGCAATCGTTAAGGTATCCAATGGATCGTATATTGGCCTAATATCGCAGCCTTTAGCGCGAAACTGCGCCAAGCTGCCCATTGAACCCGGTACTCTGATCATGTCGCCTAAGGTCACTAAAATGGTATCGGCTTGAGAGGCAAGGGTGGCCGCATGGTCAATTCGCTCTTTGGGCATAACGCAAACAGGACAACCAGGACCATGGATAAATTTGATGTTGTCTGGTAATAGCTGTAATAAACCGTACTTCATAATGGTATGGGTATGACCACCACAGACTTCCATAATGTTAATTTGATCGTCGGTTTTGGCCGCTTCTTGAGCAATCAATTGCGCTAAATGACGAATAGTCTGTGGATCACGAAACCCTTGGTAAAAGTCATTAAGCGTAATCATTATTCTGACTCCAATTGCATTTCAGTAATAATTTGTCGATACAACTCGAGGCTTTCCTGGGCATCATTGTGGTCAATTTTATTCATCACAAAGCCAATGTGGATTAATACAAAGTCGCCTAGTTCTAGTGGGTCGCTTATTAAATGGCAACTCACTTGACGTTTAACGCCAAGAGTATCAACTGTCACTGTTGCATCGTCATGAATTTCAACTACTTTTGATGGTACGGATAAACACATAACTAATATTCCTTATGTTCATCAAACCATGTGGCCAAGGTGTTCATTGAGTCAGAATCTTTCACTGACACAACTAATAACTCAACATTAGGGTTTAATTTACTTAACTGTGCTTTGGCCTCATCAATACTAAAATCAAAGTAAGGTAGCAGGTCAGACTTAGTGATAACGACTAAATCTGCTCGGCGGAACATTACCGGATACTTCTCAATTTTGTCATCACCTTCCGGCACTGATAACAACACAATATTTTTATGAGTGCCGACATCGTAACTGGCTGGGCACACAAGATTACCCACATTTTCAACGAAACAAATATCAACATCATCTAAATTGATGTGATGCAGTGCGCCGTGAACCATAAAAGCATCAAGATGACAGGCTGATCCGGTTTGAATTTGATAGGCGTTAATGCCTTTGGCAATTAAGCGGTCGGCGTCGCGTGAGGTTTCAAGATCGCCTTCAATTACGGCATAGCGTGCATCAAGATATTCATGTAAACATTCTAAAAGACTGGTTTTACCGCTGCCTGGGCTACTCATTAAATTAAAGGCGCTGACCTGATGAGCCGCAAAGTGATCACGATTGTGCTGCGCTTCTATATCATTTTTATCCAATATTTTATGAATAACAGCTAAGGTCTTTTTATCATTAAGCTGAGGATTACTATGAATAGTATGCTCATGATCATGAGTAATTGAACAGCCGCAGTCTTTACACATAATATATTCCTTAACCTTATTTGTTATGATTATTAACTAGTGTCGGTGAAGTGGTTAAAGGATTCTTTGATACACATCAGCTTTTGCAACAAAGACAGAGAACAACACGGTTGTTGAGTAAATAATGTGAGCGGCGCCGCAATTTATTGTTAGTGAACACTCGTAATGTATTCTTCAAGGTGCTTAAGCAGCCGATATGCCTAAGCCATATGATGAATGGCATACCACAATTGACCTAAAGCAATCCCGCCGTCATTAATAGGTATATGACCACTGGGTAAAAATTGCCGTTCACCGCGTCGACAATCATCAATGCACTGGGAGAGTAATGTTTTGTTTTGAAATACACCGCCACAAAACACCTGCGGTAACTGCGGATATTGTTGACCGATGTGATCAAGTTGCTGGCTGATAGCATCAATAAAATGCCAGCATACTTGCTGTTTAATGTAGGGTGTCTGTGAGTGGTTTATCGCCAGGTTCACCAATTGAGTAATAAAGTCACTGCTGTGCCATTGAATGGGCTCAGGATCATTGTGGCTGACGGTGTTGAGCCTTATTGATAAAGGCTGCCGTTTTGGATGATTGCTATAGTCATTGGCTGCCGTTTCAATCATCATGCCTGCTTGGCCTTCATACTGCGAACTGCCAATAAAGTCTAATGCGACAGCAAGGGCATCAAATAAGCGCCCAACTGAGCGGCATTCAATGCAATGGCTGTTGTTATGCCATAACTGGTATAAATTAGTGACAGTTTTCTTGCCCTCATTTTGTATTGCGGCAATGGGAAGCGCTAGCACCTGTTGCAGTGTCATCTGTTCAAATAATAATGCCAGCAGGATCCTAACAGGGTGCTTAATGGCTTGTTCACCGCCAATGAGCTTAAATGAACTAAAGTGCGCCACAGTGGTAAAACCGTTAACATCAGCCAGCATCACTTCGCTGCCCCATAAAACGCCGTCATCTCCCAAGCCTGTGCCATCAAAACTGAATCCTAATACTTGATCCGTACGCTGGTGCATTGCCATAACCGACAACACGTGGGCGAAATGATGTTGTATGCCAATACAGTGCGATTGCGGCAACTTATGCTCAGATTGGTAGTTTACAGCCCATTGGGTTGGCGCATATTGTGGATGATTATCATGCACAATATGGCTAGGGTTGAAGTCATACAAACGCTTAAAAGTGGCTAAGCTTTGAGTGAAATAGTGCTGAGCTTCAAGACTGAATAAATCACCAATGTGTGGCGACACAATCAAATTATCGGCAAAACCAAAGGCAACGGTGTTTTTTTGTTGTGCACCGACTGCCAATACACTGTTTTGGCTGTCTGATAGCATGGGGGAGTGAAGATTAATGGTTAGCGGCGCATAGCCGCGGGCCAATCGAATAACTTGAACTTGCTCGTCAATCACTTGCACCACGCTGTCATCACAGGCATTAATAATGGGTCGGTTATGGTCGAGGATCCCATTGATCACGTGGCCTAAATGCTGCTCTATCTCAGCGATATTACCGATAATGGGTTCACCACTGCGATTGGCACTGGTTGCCACAATGGGTTTGTTCAAGCGTTGCATTAATAAATGGTGTAATGGTGTGTAGGGCAAAAACACCCCAAGTCGATCAATACCAGGCGCGAGCAATGGACTCAATTCGATATCACTATGCTGACGTTTTTGCATCAAGGTAATCGGTTTCTCTGGGCTGGTTAATACCAACCATTCTGCTTCAGTGCCACTGACACATAATTGTGCTTGGGCTAAGTTTCTCACCATAATGGCCAATGGTTTGGCCGGACGTTGCTTACGTTGGCGTAGCGCCATAACGGCATCATTATTCGTGGCATCGCACACCAAATGGAAGCCGCCTAAGCCTTTAATGGCCACAATTCCGCCACGGTTTATCATTTCAACGGCCTGTTCTAAAGGCATTAACATAGATGAATCATAAAGAAATTCGGCGCTAGCATTGATGACGCTAAATGATAATTGTGGGCCACAATGTGGACAACTAACCGGTTGGGCATGATAGCGTCGATTGAGCGGGTCGGTATAAGCATCGCGGCAATTATCGCACATGACAAAGTCAGCCATGGCGGTGTTGCATCTGTCATAAGGCAGGGCATTAATAATAGTATAGCGCGGACCGCAATTGGTACAATTAGTAAACGGGTACTGATAGTGGCGATTATGAGGGTCGTTAATGTCATCGAGACAATCTTGGCAAATACTCTTGTCTGCCGAGATGGCCACTTTTGCATGCTCACCTGCAGAAATATGACTATCGATAATACTAAATCGGTGAAATATGCTTAATTGAGGTTGATGAGTCAGTTCAATAGCATCAATCCGTGCTAATGGCGGTGGCGAATGAGTTAAGGTTTCAATAAACTGCTCAATGATCTCACTGCGTCCCTGCAGCACAATCGTCACCCCAAGATGATTATTCAGTACGCTGCCGACTAAATTTAATTGGTGTGCGAGACGGAACACAAAGGGCCTGAATCCGACCCCTTGTACAATACCTTTAACAATAATGGTAACTTGTTGTGCTGGTTTCATAACAACCCTATCTCATACAAGGATAAGCAACAGCTGATATACTTAAGATAGCTCTTATCCACGACGTTGTTTGAGATATAACCCACCTATTGCGATATTGACACCATCAAAATCCAATAATGGATTGACCATCAGCGGGAAGTTTTTACCAATTCGTAATTGCACTCGATCAGTTAACACTGGGTTGGCAAATTCACTGCCAGCAATAATCAACTGTTTTATGCCAATATTTTGATCTAAATGTTCTATCCAATGGCTTAAGTAGTCAGCGAACGAGTCATGAAATGCAAAGGCTAACTTGGCTAAGTTAGTTTCCCCTGCTAACTTGAAGCTCATTAATGTGCCAAGGGTTTTACACCAATTAAGGCTGCGATGTGCAGCACCTTTGGTGAGTGGGAAATCAATTCGTGGTGCATTGTTGCCATGATGCGACATCGCCAACGCGATAAATTTATCTGCAAGTTCTGTTACCGTGACTCGCTGAGCTGTTTCTACCGGATAGGCGCCAATGATTAGGGTGGCGACCGCCATTAATTGTGACAGTGCCCCATCGTCTGCCTGAATGTGCAAATCCAATAATTGGTTATACTCGGCTGGAAATAACTGTTTAAATTTATCCAACAGACTTTTTTGCGGTGACTCAGACAAAGACTGACAGATCTCATAGCCCGATAACGGTAGCTCAGGCATTTCAAAAAATAAATCGGCCTCACTTTGGCTGTCTAGAGTGACAATTTGGCAAGCGTTGCGTTGGCTGAAATACAATACCGCAGCATGTTTTACAAATTGTGGTTTATTATTTTTTTTAGTGGAATGACATCGTAATAGCGCCGCATTTAACGCACACAAGCTAGTGGATATAGGTGCACTCTCCTCACTTGAATTCTTTGCAGTTGCACTGACTAACCTTGATGATGCCGGCTCGATGGGACTAACTTGCCATGCTATTGATGTTTTGGTGGTGTTAGCCGTAAACGTATGTTGGTCATCTTGGTAATGATTTTTATCGTGTAAGCAGGTCACGTTAGTGGGTAAAGGTATCGCGCCATTGCCTAGGGTGGTAATGGGTAACCAATGTTGATTAATACTCGCCAAACGCAATGGTTTATCGACAAGGGCATCTCGGCTGGTATGTGGATCAATATCGGTAGTGACATGCACCCAATTGATGCCTTTTTGGCGTAGCACTTCCGTGAGTATGACTAACAAACGATTTTCGGCAAATTGAATTTCATACAACGGCGCCAATAAACTGGGATGATCGCTACTTGGTCGTACTCTAAGTAATGGTTTTTCGATACTAGATAAGGCCAACACTTGGCTGTCATTAACGATAAAATGGCTATTGAGCGAATTAGGATTACAGATCAATATTCGTGGCCGTTGGTATTGAGCGGCTTGGTTTTCTGGCAATACAGCCTGTGATGATGTTGTGCCTTGAACGTCTGCATTTGGTTGAATTACAGGCGTTAATATTTTTGTTGGTGGCGTTAACCACAAGGTTAGCCCAAGAATAGGCAAGGGGAGCGATTTATCCGCGATTAAGCGGTTTGTCATTGTGGTAATGTCAGTCTGAGTTAATGATTTTTCATCACGGCTCAGCTTTTCATGACCCATACAGTGAGAACACTGCAGATTAATATCACCAAAAGAAGACTGTTGATTATCGCCAAATTTAGGTTGGCAATGCTGGCAAAAATACAGCGGCAACCCAGAATAGTTCGATTTAATATCAAACGGCTTATGCAGCCCACTGTGCTGTTCAATGCGTTCAATATGGGTGTCGAGTAGCCAAACGGATAATAAAAAATCATTGGCGATATCATCGGCAAACGCTTCTAATTCGGCTTGTGTGGCAAAGGCTTCAATAAAGTAACGTATATGATCCGTTTTAGGATCAAATACTTTACCAATGCTTATATTAAGCTCATTGCGATCGAGATATTGATTACACAAGTGCTCATACAAGGGCACAGGGCGTTGACATACAAAATCAAATCGAATGTTATGCATCGACATAGCAACCTCGCTTATAGGCATCAGGAATAACTTGATCAATGGTAATATCATTCACAATCTGCAGGCTAAACCCTAAGCTGGTCAAATGAGCTAACAGAGCGCGTTCCATCACCGGAATGGCGGCATGTAAATCTGGAGTGAGTCCCAAAATCATTGGTTCTATGACGGTTGGGGTCACGCCTAATACAAACGTTTGCGGCCTATCACCGACAATATCCATCATGTTGAGTGTTTGCAGCATTTCCACTTCATGAGCACTACCTTGCCAATCGATTTCTGCAGGGGCGTGATCAAAATCGAAAAAGTACACTTCACCCGGAGCAACACCGACACTATTGACCGTATCGACCACAATTAGCTGGTCGTACTGGCTTATCATCGGAATAAGACCTTGGGCTAAGGTGCCACCATCAACAATATCTACATTGTCTGTTGGGTGGCTTAATTGGTATTTATCTTTGATATAATTGACAAAATGTACGCCGACTCCTTCATCGGCGTACAATACATTGCCTATACCTAACAGCAATATTTTTTTCACAATGATTAACTCACCTTATTTATGATCTTTGTGATAATCATAGCCAGAAACAATTGAATCGACTGAATTATGTTTAAAGCGAATACCTGCCCACACCGCCATATACACATGGATCACTACAAAAATAATGAAGGCCCACGTTAAATAATGATGATAAATCCGCAGTGGTGCTAAACCACCACAAAGAGCCGTTATCCATGCCGATACATCGCCAAGCATTCCGCCTACACCTAAGTGGTACACATTGGCGTAAAGCACTAAGCCTGTGATGCAAATAATCAACGCAACAAACGAAATGGCCACATAGGTCATAAACTGTAATGGCCCGTAAACCCCAGCTTTGTCTAATTTACCCATCCAAAGATAAGATTTTAATTGCGCAATCCAGCTTTTTATACTCAACACATCTTTAAACGAACGTCTTTCGATGTTATTTCGACTAAAGAAAAACAAGTAAAAACGCACAAAGGTAATGCTGGTCAGCAAAAATCCGAAAATGATATGAGCAAACCGGATCCAACCTTGCACCAATACATCTGAGCTAGCAGGCGCCACTAAAAATGGCCACGAGATATAAAACCCAGTGATCACTAATACCAAAATCGACAGCGCACGCAGCCAGTGAAATATTCGAATCGCTGGAGTAAATATCAACTGCCTATTATGGGTTGCAATATGTTCCATACTTTTATCCCTCCTACTCTATTACCTCTGATTAAAACCCATTTGGATCAATTTTAAATTGACCTAAAGTGTGTTTCTTGTAATCCATCACGTGTACTGAACACGCCATACAAGGATCAAAGGAATGAATAATGCGAATGACTTCTAATGGCTTGGTTGGATCTTCAAGTTTCAAACCAATCAACGAGGCTTCATAGGGACCCATTTTACCGTTAGCATCCACAGGGCCTGCATTCCAGGTAGTGGGAACCACAGCTTGGTAGTTTTCAACTTTGCCATCTTTAATGCGGATCCAATGACTTAACGTACCGCGAGGTGCTTCAATCATCGAATAACCTTCATAAACGCGATCTGAATCAATCTCAGGTTTAACGTAAGTTGATTCATCCGACTGCATATTAATCAGTAAGGCATCAAAGGTTTGTAAACTGGCTTGACCGACTAACACGGTTTGTAACATGCGTGCAGCAGTACGACCTAAGGTGGTAAATAGCGCTTCAAGCGGCAAACCAGTGCGAGCTAATAAACCATCTACCGCATTGACCACAGGTTGATTACCGCGCGCATAGTTAACTAATAAGCACGCTAATGGACCCACTTCAATCGGTTCGTCTTGATAACGCGGTGATTTAACCCAGGTGTATTTACCATCACCATCAATAGTCGGCAACTTGCCATACACAGTGTCGCGTTCAATAAAGCCAGTGTAATCAGGAATGGTGGTTCCTTCATACGGATGTTGAGGGCCATCAGCTTTATACCAAGCGTGGGTAACATCTTCTTTAATTAAGCTTGGGTCAATGTCCAATACATTGGCTAAATCGCCGTTTAAAATGACGCCCTGGTTAAATAAATATTCACCATCGGAGGTAATAAAATCTTCACCACTCATGAAGCTGTTAACATTCACGCCACCAAGCACGCTCGGTTCAGTGCCAAACGCTTCCGCCGCCATCACAATATCAGCTTGATAAGCTCGCTCAATAAAGTCTTGAACAATAGCGTGTTTTTGTTTCCACTCTTGTAAACGCGCTGGGCTTAACATGTCACGTACTGAGGTCACGCCGCCCACAACAATAGACTGTGGATGTGGTGATTTACCGCCAAAAATAGCCAACATTTCAGCAGCCACACGTTGTACTTCAAGTGCTTTTAAGTAATGGGATAGTGCAATCAAGTTTTGTTCAGGGCTAAAACGATAAGTACCATTGCCCCAATATGCATTGGCAAAGGGCCCCAGTTTTCCGGTTTCAACTAAGCCTTTAACCCGTGCTTGTACGGCTTTGAGTTCACCTTCACCGGCAGCAATCGGCGCATCAGAATATTTCATCGCCACTTGAGCGGCTAGTGCTGGGTCAGCACTCAATGCCGATACCACATCCACCCAATCTAAGCCGTGTAAATGGTAAAAATGCACGATATGGTCATGCATGTATAGCGATGACTGCATAATGCTGCGCAGGTATTTAGCATTAAGAGGGATCTTAACTCCGAGGGCATTTTCTACCGCTTCAGTACCGCAACGATAGTGCGAATAGGTACATACGCCACAAATACGCTGCACAATTAAGCCCACATCCATTGGAGTACGGCCTTTTAAAATAACCTCAATACCGCGCCATAAGGTCGACGAAGACCAAGCTTTAGTAATGACATTATTATCATCAACTTCAACTTCGACACGTAAATGGCCTTCGATGCGGGTGATAGGGTCAATAACGACACGTTTACTCATGATTACTCCTCCAAAGGCTTAACAAAGACGCTAGCAACTGCATGAGCGCCAATACCGACAACGGTCGCGCCTAAAATGACCGCACCAATGGTGTCAGCTGTGGCATCAACGCCATGTAAAAGTTGGCGTCCGAGTGGTTTTTCAAAATCAGCCATATCATCCCAGAAATTCGGTTCAGAACACCCCATACAGCCATGGCCAGCTAACACAGGCCAACTCGTGTGATGGTTAAATCGTTCAGTAGGGCAGTTGTTATAGGTATAAGGGCCTTTACAGCCTACTTTGTATAAACAGTAGCCGTCTTTTGCGCCTTGGTCGCCAAATTCTTCCACAAACTCGCCCGCATCAAAGCGGCCACGACGTTCACAGTTATCATGTACCCGAGCGCCATAAGCCCATTTAGGACGATTAAACATGTCCAGAGCAGGTAACTTACCGAACATAATGTAATACATTAATGTACCGACAATGTTCTTTTCACTCGGAGGACAACCGCCTAAGTTAATCACCGGCTTATCGACAACTTCGTAAACACCTTTTGCACCAGTGGGATTAGGCGCAGCGGCTTGTATACCACCAAAGGCTGCGCAAGTACCTACTGAGATAATGGCCGCGGCGTTTTCTGCCGCTTCTTTAACAATGTGCAAGCCAGTGTGGCCTTTACAACCAACGGTTAAAAAAGTGCCGTTATTGGCAGTGGGGACTGCACCTTCAACCGCCAATAAATAGCGACCTTTGTAGGTTTCCAGTGCGTGTTCTAGATTTTCTTCAGCTTGCCAACCGGCGGCAGCCATCAGAGTTTCGTGATATTCGAGCGAGATATGATCGAAAATCAAGGTGTCTAGGTTGGGCGAGTCGCTACGAATTAACGACTCGGAGCAGCCTGTACATTCTGCCAAATGTAACCAAATTAGCGGCACTCTGTCGGCTAATTCAGCTGCTTCGGCAACCAAGGTACTAAAGGGTAGGGGCAAGGCAAACATTGCGGTGACCGAGGCGGTCCATTTAATGAAGTCTCTACGAGTTATCCCGCTATTGGTCATTTTTTCTTCTAATGACACGGGCTGACGTTGGGCAAATTGGCGCAAATAATCAAGGCGTTCTTGGCCTTGTTTATAAAGGGCTGCATGTGTGTCCATGTTGATACCTTATGCTTAAGTTAGCTCAATAGCTAAAAAATAGTTGCAATCTATCGGCATCAATATTAAAACGCGGTTAAAAAACGGCTTTGATGTAAATCAACTTGGGGATATTTACTCACTATAAGTAGGGTCTTAAAGTCAGATTTTTGATGTTGATCATGTTATTTAAGAGAATTCGTGACAAATAGTCTCGGATTTTCATTATATAGAGCCTGTCATCGGGTACTTCTGCGGGTGATAGTGTCGAAACTTGATTGTGTAGAGACCATCAAGGTTGGCCAAAAAACGATCTTGCTGCTATGGGGGAACACAACAAATGGGGAAACACAACAAATGGGGGGAATTAGAAACAATGAGAGTAAAGATAGAGAGTACAAATAGACATTCAACGAATCAGATAACACTTAAGCATTTATCCAAAGGAGGCATTTGGATGAACCGTCTAAGGATGAGTGAACAGCTAAGTCATTGTGAGCAATAGTGTTAATTAGTGTTAATTGTGGGAGACACTAACTCTTAGAATATTTGATGTAAATAAACAGTGACAACAGAATAACCCCGCCACCAATGAGCTTTTGCATTTCAACGACCTCATCAAGAAAACTGATAGACAGTATTAATGTCCAAATGGGCTCTAAAATCATGATCAGCGAAGCGGTTTCAATTTTAACGTTAAACTGGCCGACAGTTTGGAGCAAATAACGCACACTGGTTGCGATAACCGTTGATACCGCAAACCAAAATAGTACATGACCATTAATCTCAAAACGTTCAGGTGAAACCGCAGCCATAAACACACTGCCTACAATGCCCACCATGAATAATTGTACGCAGATGGATGTTAACGGTTTTATATTGGTCAAGACCCGCTTATTCAACACAAAATGCAATGACAGCAGTGCCGATGATAATAAGAAAAACCACTGGCTATTATCAACTTGCCAGCCAGTTGTGATGGTCAATAACATAATGCCTATACAAGTAATAGGCAGCGATATCCAAAACATGCGGTTAGGTTTTACTTTGAATAATAGCCAAGAAATAAACGGGGCAATAATCATCGCCAAGCTCATGATAAAAGCACCTTCAGACAAAGTACTAGAGATGGTAATCGCGTGCACCCATACTTCAATCGAAGCAGCTAATGCCATGCCAACGCCACCAAGCGCGGCAATTTGCTTAGGCCTGAGTGCAAAAATCTGCTGATAACAAAATGGCAATAAAATCAGACTCGCCATTAAGAAGCGAGCAGCAATAAACACCTCTCCAGGCATCTCTAAAATAACAAGTTTGGAGGATATCCATCCCACAGCGGCAAGCATAGTGGCCAGTAATAAGAATAGTTTGCCGCGCAATGCTTCTGTTTTCATTAAACAGTTAGTTCCAGCTGAGGGATGGGAAAAGGGGCAAGGCTCTTGGTCAGTCGCAATGATACGAGAAAACCAAAAGAGATGTCGTGATAAATAAATGATATATACGTATGAAGCGATACCAACCTAAGGTCAGAATCGCTCACATATTAACTCAACTAAACAGTATGATTACTATTAGCTTGGGCTGTATTCTGGGTAATCAGTATACCCGCGTTCAGCACCACCAAATAATGTCTCTGGGTTGTGAGACGCTAATGGATAGTTATGCTTAATACGGTTTACCAGATCTGGATTGGAGACAAATGGTCGGCCAAAACCAATCATATCTGCTACACCAGCATCAATGGCCTGAGATCCATTTTCGCCGTTGTAACGTCCCGCATAAATAAGCACACCTTTATAAACGTCGCGAACCGTATCTTTAAATACTGTTGGCGTCTCTGGGGCATCATCCCAATCTACTTCAGCCACATGGATATAGACCACATTGAGGCTATTAAGTAATACAGCCGCGGCAATGTAGGTGTCTATCGGTGTTGCATCAACAGTACCATTTAGCGATGTGAATGGCGCAAGACGAACGCCAACACGATCAGCGCCAATGGCCTGCGTCATTGCGGCAACCACTTCGCCAAGAAAACGCAAGCGGTTTTCAATACTGCCGCCATATTCATCGGTACGATTATTCGCTTCAGAATCGATAAACTGGTTAATCAAGTAACCGTTAGCGGCGTGCAGTTCTATGCCATCAAAACCGGCTTCAATCGCATTTAACGCTGCTTGACGATACTCGCCAATCACGTGTTGAATGTCAGCTTTAGTCATTTCGCGGGCTACTACCACGTCAACAAAACCGGGTTCGTTACCGTTATCAACAAACACTTTTACATTTTCTGCCTTTAGTGCGGAAGACGAAATAGGTTGTTGACCACCGATATTATCAGGGTGAGACACTCGACCAACATGCCAAAGCTGGGCGAAGATAGTGCCATTTTGTGCATGAACCGCTTTAGTGACCTTCTGCCATCCGGCAATTTGTTCTGCAGAATAAATACCAGGCGTCCATGCGTAGCCTTGGCCCATTACTGATATTTGGGTGCCTTCTGTAACAATAAGACCTGCTGATGCTCGTTGAGCATAATATTCAGCCATCATCTCATTGGGGACATTACCCGGTTGGGTTGAGCGCGAGCGCGTCATTGGCGGCATAACAATACGATTGTTTAAAGAGAGTTTACCGAGCTGTATTGGTTGAAATAGTGCATTGTTCATTCTGTATTCCTCTTTACTTGCTAATTTGGATAAGTTCAATTTGGTATCCATCAGGATCGACGATAAAGGCGATGTGGGTTGAGCCACCTTTTACCGGTCCTGGTTCACGGGTTACTTTGCCACCGCGTGCTTTAATGTCATTACAGGCACTATAAATATCCTCTACACCCAGCGCAATATGACCAAAAGCATTACCATGGTCATACTCATTGGTATCCCAGTTATAGGTTAATTCAATTGTGGTGCTGTCTGCTTGAGTGCCATAACCCACAAAAACTAAGGTGTAGCGGTAGTCTTTGTTTTCGGTTCTTTCTAGCACTTTCATACCCAGCACATTGATATAAAACTCAATTGATTTTTCTAGGTCAATGACCCTTAACATAGTGTGTAAAAATTTCATAAATTTCTCTTTAGACCGTCTATTTTGACCGTCACGTTAAAACGCATCACTGAGCTCGAAAGGAACAGTATACGTTGTGCGTATTGATGATGAGTTGTTGCCGATGGGAACAATATACGCTGAAACAATGAGAACTTTAAATTATGATAGTTTATCATTTTAATAATATTTTGTTATTAATTGGCTGCGAACAATGAAATATCAAATGCTTTGCTACAAAAATTTCAAAAATAGTTTTGCCTCAAAAATGATATAAAAACAGAAAACCAACAATGTGATCACCCTCATAGTACAAGTGCAAACTGCCTTTAACATCACTAATAACCTCGAAAAAACCGCTCATTTTTGCGCATTTCCCCACGATAATACACAGTCCCATTAATTAGTTTTTATTAATTAAAACAGTATAGTAGCTTGTTTTTTATTTCTGCAAAAGAGTATTGCGCCAGTTGCGTTGAAGCATCAATGAAGCCGTGATGAAATATTTTGGTCAAATAAACATTGGGAAGCATTATGAAAACCAGATTAACCATTGCTGCGATATTACTTGCAGCTATTTCGATGCCCGTCTTATCGGAGACGGTAAAACAAGAAGTACCGCAAGCCATTCTACCTATGCACGAAACATCCAAGCCGATTACGTTTGATCACTTGCGTCACGCACAAGTGGAATGTACTCAATGCCATCACCAAAACGAACAACGCGCAATGAGCTTTACCTCCTACAAATGTGCAAGCTGTCACTCTACCGCGAAGAAAGACAAGTCTGAAGATAACGCTTACTTCAACATCATTCATGGTCGTAAAGCACTGCCGGGTGATCTTGGAACTCGCTGTATGTCTTGTCATATCAAAGAGCAAAAGACCAGAAGTAAAGACAAGCCTAGCTTAACTGGATGCACAAATTCCGGCTGCCATAAATAATAATTTGAATTGAGGTAATTATGAGTATCGACCGTCGTACATTAATAAAATTTATGGGCATTGCTGCTGCAAGCGCATCAACCACAGTCGCATTTGGTAGTAATGCAAGCAGTGCAGCTCCCGTGTCTACACGCAAACTATTTGAAGAAGTTAAACTAGGCACATTAACCCTAAAAAACAGACTTATCCGTTCTGCTACGTCTCAGTATCGCGCCACTGTCGATGGTGATCCTACTGAAGATTTGATGCGCGTCCATCGCGAACTCGCTCAAGGTGGAGTTAGTCTTATCATCACCGGTCTGACTTACATAATGAAGGACGATCAATATGGCCAAGCGGGTACGGGCTTATATGATGACTCTCAGATCGATTTATATCAAAAAGTGGTCAAGAATGCCCACGATCATGGCGCTAAAATAGCTGTACAGTTAGCAATGGTTGGCCCACAGAGTGACTATCGTATTGACCACCGCGTAGTCTATGGCGCATCTAAAGTGCCACACCCTATTTATGGCACAGTGCCAAATAAAGTCATGACTAAAGATGACATTAAATTTGCCATTCAATCATTTATCGATGCCGCTCTCAGAGCTAAAAAAGCGGGTTTCGATGCCATTGAATTGCATTTCGCTCACAATTATCTAGTGAGTCAATTCTTATTCCCTTACTACAACGATCGAACCGATGAATACGGCGGCCCAATAGAAAACCGTGCTCGGTTTGCGTTTGAAATTTTAGAAGCCGTTCGTGGCGCTGTCGGTGCTGACTACCCAATTATTGCCAAGGTTCATGGCCGTGATTACTTGGGCAGTCAAGCGGGTGGTAATACTCAAGATGAAAACCTATTTTTCATTAAAGGCTTAGTTAAGCGTGGTATTACGGCATTGGATATCAGTGGCGGTAATAAAGTGCGCGGAATGGGGGAGTTTCATCCTGAGCTTCAGGACGAGAAAGACCAATCCTATTTTGCCGATGATGCTAAATATATCAGCGAACATGTTGATGTTCCAATGATGGTGACTGGGGGCAATCGCTCACCACATCTAATGGAAAAAATCCTTGCTGAAGTTAGCAATATTGAAGCATTTGGTTTTGGTCGAACCATGTTATCTGAGCCTAATCTAGCCAACAACTGGAAACAAGATCCAAACCACAAGCCACGCTGTTTGTCGTGTAACTGGTGTATCGCCAACTATGGCACTCAAAAATCGCAATGTGTTCTCAATGTATCGCGCGCCTATATCCCTGCCGGGCATTAACTATTTAACCAATTTATTGAGTTGGTTTACCTAATTGACCGCATAAAAACTAATAACTCAGTGCGGTCATCAACATTATTGATGGAAATATTAACGATGAACAAAACAAAAATATTTACCCTACTTGCTACCGCAACAATGTTAAGCAGCCCGGCTATCGCTGAAGATAATTATGATATTGGCGGCATGGTGCGCGCAAATTACGTCTATGTGGACTATGACGATGCATCTCAAGATAAACTCGGTGATATGAAATTTGAGGTTGCTGCAATTTCGTTTAACGGCGAAAAAGACGATTTTGGTGTCTCTATGGAATATCGCTTGAGAGCTGATTTTGATGCGATTAAACATGGTTTTGCTTACTACAGCCCTAATGAAAGCACCACGATTAGAGCGGGTATCGCCAAGGTTCCATTTGGTAATATAGGCTATATTTCTAATAGTTATTGGCTAAGTTTACAGTATTACGTAGGCTTTGAGGATGACTACGACGCAGGTTTTTCTGTTCAGTACGATGGCGATGGTTACCGCACCGATGTGGCTTTCTTCAAAGGTGCTGAAAACTCTGCATCATTAACCAATCGGTTTGCAGCCGATCTTTACACTGGTAATATTAATGGCACTGAGTACACCGCAGAGGAGTCAAATCAAGTTAACTTACGTCAATCCTTCTTTGTTGACACTTTTGGTATAAAATCTACTATTGGTGCATCGGTTGAGTATGGGCAAATGTACGACAATGCTACCGGTAATAATGACAATCGTTATGCATATGCCGTCCATTATGACGGTACAATGGATGCGTGGAATGTGCAGGCTCAGTACCTGAAATACCAATTTGATACCGCCACATCGGATCAAAATGCCGTGGCAATGAGCGTATGCGGTGGAGCTTATGAGATTGCATCAGAAGCCTCTGCAGTCACCGTCAATGTATCCAGAAAGCTTACCTCTGCTTGGGGTGATTTAAAAATCTACAACGACTTTAACGTATTGATGCCTGAGCAAGACGACTTCGATAATAGCTATCAGAACGTTACCGGTATCAGTGTTGCAAACGGGCCACTCTTTGCCTGGTTCGATTTTATTGTGGGCAAGAACATGCTTTGGTCTTCACGTAGTAATCATGTTGGCTTGCAAGATGCCTTTGGCGATTGGGACAAAAAAGTAAACATCAATCTTGGCTACTACTTCTAAGATAACAGACATAGGCCAGTCCATGCGATTGGCCTAATTACTTGATAGGGTAGACATACTCGATAGGTTACACCGATGACAAAAGAAAAGATGTTGAATGAGTACGTAACCTTAGACGAGCTGCGGATTTTATTAGCTGTCTATAATTCAGGTTCTATAAGTTGTGCCTCTGTTGATATTGGTGTCATGCCGTCAACAATCAGCCGCAGCCTGTCGAGATTAGAAACTAAGCTCGGTACATCATTAATAATGCGTAACACCAGAAAGATTGAATTTACTGCGGATGGACTGAAGTTACTCGCCCACGCCAAAGAGATCACCGCATCAGTGAACAACATTGAGGATGAATTTAGATCTAATGGTGCGACGCCATCGGGTACCTTACGGATTAATGGTGCATCACCGGTATTAGTTCACCTCATCAGCCCCATTCTAAAGAAGTATTTAACCCAATATCCACAGGTCAATATTGAGTTACAAAACAACGAAGAGATAATTGATATTATTGAGAAGAAAGTAGATATTGCGCTGCGCGTCGCGCCACTGACTGAAAATAGCTATCAAGTTACTCACATAGGCTCGAGTAAACGACGTTTATTGGCCAGCTCAGAGTATCTTCGTCAGTATGGCTTTCCTAACTCAATAGAAGATTTAAACAATCACATATTACTCGGTCTTGAAGGCCCCTCGATCCTTAACACATGGCCGATTGAAGATGGTAAAAGCCACAACCTTCGGGTTTCTCCCCGTGTTGTAGCTTCTAGTGGTGAAGTGTTAAGAAAAATGACCCTGTCTGGCACAGGTATAGCGTGTATCACTGACTTTATGACCAAAGCAGATCGTAATAGCGGCAAGTTAATTGAGGTATTAAAAGATCAAACAATTGATGAAAAAAGAGAAATCAGTGCGGTGTGCTATCGCGGAACAAGCTCCTCTATCAAGGTGTTATCCTTTATTGAATTTTTGAAAAAGGAGTTACCCAGCCTACTATAAGCCTTAATATTGATTTGCTATCAAAGCATTACCAATGCAACGCGTTACCAGTCAACATTAAGGGTTTGTTGAATTAAGCCGCTATGCGGCAGGGAAAGATAAACAACATCTTGATTGTGTTAATGTCAATATAATGAACTGTCGATTTAATTAATGTTACCAATCTATGCTGGTTAACATACAGACATCATAACAATATCAAGGATAAACAAGTTAAAACAATATCTTATCTATTTAAACCTTTAATGCAAGTCGCGGGCAAACATCAATGCGCATTATCTAATGTTTAGGTGTATATCGGTCAATTTGTTAGCTATTTGCGTAACATAAACATCATCACACCATATTTGCACACTAACAGACGCCCAAATCTCGAACCAAGGTATAAACGCATTGCCCACAAAACAGTTAGTGATTTGCTGTACGGATTGACGGGCTGATTAGAACGGCAGTTGCTCACCGCTAACATCATAAAACTGACCGGTATTGTGAATAGATAAATTGTTAATCACTTTGATAATCCCAAGCGCGGAATCATTAACCTTTACCTGTGCAGCGCTGCCGCCCATATCAGTTTGCACCCAGCCAGGATGAACAGAGACCACCGCGACATTATCATCAACAAGTTCTGTCGATAAATTGATGGCTAGCATATTGGCTGCGGCTTTAGACATTCGGTAACCATACCAATCGACACCTTGTGGTTGTGATAGCGATCCCTTAGAAGACGAGATAATCGCTATTTTGCACAAACGTGTTTTATTCAATAGAGTTAGTAAACAATGGGTTAAAAATAATGGCCCGAGCGCATTCACTTTAAAACACATTTCAGCGTCAGCATAATCGATAGCATGGATACTGTAATTATCTCGATCTAAAAAGCCCGCATTATTAACAATTAAATCGAGACTTATATTTTGCTGACGGAGCTTATTCGCTAAGCGATTGATTGTTTCAGGGCTCGTGATATCCATTGATTCAATGGATAATTTGTCAGTAAACTGAGCCTTTAACGACATAAGATCAGTCTTTGTCGCGTCATCTCTACAGGTTGCTATGACGCTGCAACCGTTGACAAGATATTGCTCTGTTAACGCTAGACCAATGCCTCTATTCGCACCGGTGATTAATACCACTTCACTATTCATTAAAAACCTCTAAATCGATTGTTTTATCTAATTTTCTGATAACTTCTTCTGATAACTTCTTCTGATAAATATTGATGTAAAATATTGATGTAAAATATTGATAAATATTATCTTGTCGTTGTGCCATTGTGGATGTAAATCGAAATGTTTATTCTGTGCTGCGATAGATAGAGTAATACCAACAATGCGGCAGTATTACGATCAACCACAATGGCTTAGTGATCATTGTCATGCTCTGCTTGTTCCTCGTATACTTGCTCTGAATTCATAAGCTGGTGGCTGTAAATGGGCGTTCAACATACTTGCGTGAACTACCTTGCTCAAACGACTTGTTCAAACGACTTGTTCAAACGACTTAGCTCAAATGACCAGCTGCGAAGTAACTACTTGGACGTTGCAGCAATGCTTAATGTATTGAGAGCAGCCGATATTTTGTTGATAACCTTATCGCAGCCGGCAATATTATGACGCAGTTTAATGTACTTCGGGTTGTTATACGACAGCCAAACCTTGTTATCAACATCCTCGCTAATCAATACCTTTTGTGGCAAGTCAATTGCGACAAGTTGGTTACACTGCATCAATTGGGTACCGATGTTAGGATTTCCGAAAATTATCACTTCAGTTGGCCTCAGTGCTAAGTTCACTGCGGCGGCATTTTTTTGATGATCAATTCGGGAAAAAACCGTAAACCCTTTATCTTTTATGATTGTCTCAAACCTATCTGCCGTTTCTTTGGCCGAGTAATGGCTTTCAACAGTGATAAGGCTCTCTAACGCGTAAGCATGAGTCGAAGCGAATAAGACGGCAACGGCTAAGCAAATATTTCTAATCATAAAGTCACCTATTAGGTATGTTTGATGAATAGTGGCACTTCGGCATAAAACGCGGGCACAAGCAGCGTTATAAAAATAGTGATAAATTCTTAGCTCAGCATTTATTCTACGCGAGCACGATTAATATGAGTTAAGTTATGAGCTAAGTTATGAGCTAAGTTATGAGTTAAGTTATGAGTTAAGTTTCAGGCCACTTTATCAGCGCGTCCCTAATTTAACAGCAGTACCCAAAGTCATTATTTTGGACGAACCATCCATAACGTCCCGGCCAGGAATAGTTTCTGCCGTGGTATAAATCATAAATCCGCCATAAAAAATTAAATTTAAACCATCGTACTGCGAACAGGCTTAAATAGGAATTCAATTAGTGATACTTAAGTGCCCCCCCAATACTATTGTTTACTCTTTAGGCTATCGCAATAAAGAGTCGCAATAAAGAGTCGTAATGTAGAGTCGTAATGTAGAGACGTAATGAAGAGACGTAATGTATACGATCCATCTAGTGCTGGTGGACGTAATATGCACCAATAAATTAACCTACTGATTATATATTGGTTTTTATTTAAACAGTTTCACGCAACAATGCGTAAATATGCATTTAAATGAATGGAAGTTAAAAATCTGTGCCGGGTAAGACTTTTATTTTTGCATAAACAAGAATATTTATTCGATTATTATGTGAGGCTAAGCCTTTTGGTTAAGGTGAGTATAGTGCCGTCATTTGGACTGCTCTTTAGACCGCTTTTCGGCATGTTTACGCTATAGACATGGTATGCACATGTTGTAAACTCAGCATGCTTTTTTTGTTTTACTTCGAGGTATGTTTGGCTTCACATCATTCTTTGCTTAATCATCAACGTCATTTTGAACGTATAGGGCCTGACTATCGTAATAGCGATTCGGTCAGTTTTCTCGACATCAAGCATACCTTTGGTTTGCAGCATATCCGTGTCGGTAAATGGGTTAATCGAGAAGAGTCTGCGCTTGCGGCAAATCTAATTTTTGATTCGTTAGCCGACTTAGCCAATATTCTAGGCGTGCCACCTGAGCTCATTGGCTTACGTGGCAGTTTACGCTTTGCCTTTGGTCATGGTGGCCAAAAGGGGGTTCAGGCACATTATTCACCAGCATATCGTGAGCTAGCCTTAGCTAAAAATGCCGGAGCAGGGGCGTTAGCCCACGAATTTTGGCATGCGTTCGATCATTACATTGCCGACAAAATGTTTATTGATGACAGTCTGTTGAGCCCAGATGCCTACATGAGCGCTGCTAATCGATATGCTTGTGCCACCGATCATTGGCTTGCCGACAAATCGTTAATTGCTCATCCACTTAACCAGCAATTATCCAAATTATTCGAAATCACCTTTTTGAATGCCAGCAGCCAAGAGCCACACGGTTCTTTACTCGATGCTTCTTTACCAGATGTATCCTCATCACATGCTTCCTTACCACATGAGTACGTGCGGCGCTCAATCGCATTAGATAAACTGCAACGCAGCCAATATTTTGCTAAACCTACCGAAATGATGGCTCGCGCCTTTGAAGCTAGTATTGAAATGTATTCACAAGCCAATGCCGATATAGCTAACCCTTACTTAGTCAACAGCACTATCAACTCCCCCTTAGCCAAACACGGCGCTTATCCAGACGCACAACATTGTGCTGAGATTTACCAAGCCCTATTGGCATATTTTGAACCTTTGGGAATAGCGTTTGATAAGCAGAACGGGTAAATCAGCCCAGAGTTGAATGCACAGTCTCGAATGAGAGAAAAGACCTTGAACGAGATAAATAGCCCAGAGTTGAATGTATAGTCTTGAATCCAATAGCCTTGAGCTAGATAAGCACTGAACTAAATGATCACTGTCATGAGATCGTGCAACTACACATCAAGTTTAGATAATAAAAAAGGCCCAGCTTAATAGCTAGGCCTTGGCGTTTTAGATTGGTAAAGGTATTGAAGCTTATTGCTAACGACCCATAATAAATAGCTTATATCTACCTTGAAGAATAACGTTAATGGCTTGCTTATAACCCATTACTCAAAACCCATTACTCAAAACTAATTATTCAAAATTAATTGCTCAAAATAATTGTTTATAAAGAATGGCCTGTTAGCTAATGGTTTACTGTTTTTTATAAACCACGCCGTCTTTCATCACAAAGGTGACGTTTTCCATTAAGCTGATGTTATCCAGCGGATTGCCGTCTACGGCGATAATGTCGGCCAAGAAACCCGCTTTGATCTGGCCTACATTATCTTGTTTTAGCAGTGCGGCACTATTTACCGTCGCGGCCTGCAGGGCTTGAATAGGCGTCATACCAAAGGTCACCATGCGTGAAAACTGTTTACCATTGTCTCCATGGGGATAAATAGCCGCATCTGAACCAAACACCATCTTGGCGCCGGCCTTAACGGCTTTTCTAAAGCTGTCACGCTGGGCTTGTGACACTTGTTTTTCTTTATTGATATTGGCTTCTGGTACGCCATTGGCCGCGCCAAAGGCGAGGGTGTATTCAGTGTTGTAAATATCGCAAGACAAATAAGTGCCCGCTTTCAATGCCATGTTAATGGCTTCATCATCCATAAAACTACAATGTTCAATGCTGTCGATACCCGCGCGTATCGCATCTTTAATGCCGCTAGTACCATGGGCATGTGCGGCGATAACAAGGCCGCGCAGATGGGCTTCATCCACTGCAGATTTGAGCTCTTCATAGGTCATTTGCTGGGCGCCAACTTGGGTGCCTTTAGAAAATACCCCGCCAGTAGCACAGACTTTAATCGCATTGGCACCATATTTAATGTTTTCACGTACTTTAGTGCGTACTTCCCAAGGGCCGTCGGCAACACCTTGAGCTTTAGCGTGGGCTTCTGGTGCGGGGAAGTTATCATCGCAATGTCCGCCGGTAATGCCAATTGCATGTCCTACAGCCCAAATGCGTGGCCCAGGAATTTCGCCAGCATCTATTCCATCGCGAGTAGCAATGACGGAATAACCCGATGCGCCTAAGTCTCGCACTGTGGTAAAGCCTGCAAGTAAGGTTTTCTGGGCATTTTTAACCGCTTTAACGGTTTGTCTTGGCACTGAATAATTCATCGACTCTAAAAAGTTATCTTCAGCATCGCCAGATAAATGCACGTGCATATCCATTACCCCAGGCACCAGCGTTTTACCCTTGAGATCGACCAAGTTGTAATCGGCTTTATTGGTGATGTTTGCAGCGGTGGTAACCTTAATTATTTGATTGTCTGATACGATAATCGCAGCATCATTAACACTTTTACCTTTAGCAACGTCGATATAAGCATCGGCTAAGATCAGCGTGTCTTGGGCAATCGCTGGAGTCATAAAAGTGGTACCTAAAACTAGGCTAAGGGCGAGTGGAATTGCATTAATCTTGTTAATTTTTAGAGGCATGGCTATTTTTAAAATCCTTTGTTGTTATTGTTAGGAGCCGACATTGTTTATTTTGCATCGTACTAGGAATAGCCAGCCCTTTCTCTGCTTAAACGTCTGTTTGCACATAGCTTAAAAAGCATACGAGCGATAAATACTCGATTTTACAAAGCATATTAACAACTTGTTAACGTTACACGTAATAATTTGTGTATCAATTTGTATTAGCAGATAGTAATGAAGGGCTGTTTTAGCGCAATTGCACGAGCAATAATGAGGGTGAATAATGAAGCCATGCTCGAGTTGCTTCATTATAGGTGTCCATCATTTAACCAAAGTCAGACTCATCCAGTACCTGCTTTAAGCGCGCAAAAGTGTTCATGGTTTCATTGGCCGTCATTGGTGGATAATCAAGGTTATTGGCGTTTAGTTGATATTGGCCATCAGCCAACTTTGTCACTTTTCGCAGTAAATATTGATTGTCTCCTGCAGTATCTTGGATTTCGATTGCCATAATTTGTCCGGTAATCGAACCTGCATTGATAGGTGTAACCCGTTCTAATAACAGTAAATCACCATCACTAATTTGATTCTTACCGCCATTCATAGAGTTGCCACTGGCTGGCGCGATAAAGTAGATGGATGGATCTAATCTACTAAAGCTATCGTTTAATTGTCGGGTCTCAAAGTAGTCATCTGTTGCGGTTTTAAAGTGACCACAAGCGATTTTTAAATCCGGATAAAAGTTGAGTGATGGTTGCGCGTCTTTTGTAACATCTTTGGTAATAGCAACTACAGAATCCTGATTGTTATTAGTCGATTCTACGGTATTCATTTTGGTTTTGGTTTTGGTTAAGCGCTGGCTATAACGTGCGAGTAGTAATTGGCTCAACTCACTCATACTACGAGTGACGGTTTCAATATCCTCAACAGCAATATCCACATTAGCGTGTAAACAATCATTTTGAACCACAAACCAAGATTGAATATCAGACTTATCCTGTTTACATAAAAACGTAATTGGATTGTCTAACCAATACTTACGCCACTGAGGAGACTGAGCATTAATTTGCTGTAAATCAGCTTTAACATCTTGGGTCCACAATTTAGGATAACGTTTAAATACTTGCCAACTTTTGACACACAGCGAGTCAATACTAGGCGGTGTGCTTAAGCCGTCTAGTTCGATGAAAGCCTCAAGTAAAATGGCTTTAAAGCACTTGCTCATTGTGGCTTTTTCAACCCCTCTACTCAGAAATATCAAATATGGCGTTAACGAAAGTAATGTTTTGTCTTCACGTTCTTGGCTCAATACCAATTCAAACCAACTATCATTTTGCTTGGTCATTTTACTCCAAACATAACCACTGTGATAAAACTCGGTGGCAGTAGGGCGGTGACCTAAATCATCTTTGAGTAATTGGTATTGTTGATCTGCTTTGGTGTAATCAAGTTTTAACTGTTGCCAAAAGTCGACCAATTCGGGATCGATATTGATTAAGCACTTAGAATCGATTTCAGGATTGTTAAGACGCTTAATCGCTTCATTGGCATTTGCTGTTTGTAATAACGCCATTGGACGATTTAAAAAGCTGATGTGATTACCAATAAAATCGATAACAGACACAAAGGTTTTATTGGTTTCGGGTGATGTGCGTAATCCACGACCTAATTGTTGTAAAAACAGTATTTTAGACTCGGTAGGGCGTAAAATTAATATAGTATCGATTGAGGGTAAATCAGTACCTTCATTAAATAAATCGACTGAAAATATCACCTCTATTTCTCCCGAGTTTAATTGGCCAAGCGCTCCGCCGCGTCTAACTTCTGAGCCGCTATGCACCGACACGGCTTTAATACCACGGGTAGAAAACCACTTCGCCATAAAGTCGGCATGAGCTTTAGAGACGCAAAATGCCAAGGTGCGTTGCTGCTTGTGTGTTTGCCAATGACCAAACACGTGTTTAGCGCGCTTTTGTGTAGCAAACTGATTCATTAATTGTTGCGGATCAAACTTACCATTGCGCCATGGCAACTCTCGGTAATCGACCGTTTCGTCTTTAATACCTTGGTAATGAAACGGTACCAAAATACCCGATTCAATTCCGTCGATTATGTTTTTTTCAAACACCAAATTATTATCACATAACGATAGAATATCAGCTTGATCGGTACGCTCTGGCGTGGCGGTTAAACCGAGTAAAAACTGCGGCGTAAAGTGGTTGAGTAATAACCGATAACTGACGGCGCCAGCATGATGAAACTCATCAACAATGACGTAGTCGAAGTGAGCTTGATCTAGTTTATTAAGATATTCCGGTTTGCCTAATGTTTGAATCGATGCAAATACAATGTCCGCATCAATGACTTTGGTTGTCGCATTAAAATGACCGCTCACCATATTAGGCAACAAGGTTTTAAAAGTGCGCTCTGCTTGGAGTAATATTTCTTCGCGGTGGGCGACAAACAACACCTTTTTTGCGTTAAATTGCTGAACATCAAATGCAGCTAACCATGTTTTACCCATGCCCGTGGCTAATACAACCAGTCCCTTGGATTGCTTAGCTAAACGGGTATCCGCTAATGCGATTAAAGCTTGTTCTTGGGCCGAATTAGGTACTGGTTCTTCTGGCTCTGTTTCATGAACAATCGATAAGGGTGGTTTAAATAATTTACGCTTTTGGGCATAGTCGTTGATGAATGCATTACTAAGATCGATTGCCTGCGAATGATTAAAAATTTGTAAAAACTGCTCACGGATATAGCTAAATTCTTTAGGATCTTGATCCGGTAATAAATCGTGGCGCAAGCACCATTCAAATGCGTGGGTAAATGCCGCTTTACTGATGTTATTTGATCCAATGAAGGCACACCCTACATCTGTCTGTCCTGTTTGTTGCTGGACAAAAATATAGGTTTTCATGTGAAAGCTTTGATGATTTTTGCAGGCAAATATTTTGGTTTTAGCGCCGCGAGATTGCAAAATCATTAAATGGCGTAGGGCAACCGGATCGGTAATCAAAAGATAGTCAGAAGTGACAATTGAAATGCTGGCATTGCGCTCTAGCGCATCGGATAAGGCATCAAAAATTAAATCTAGACCCGATTGCTGAATGAACGAAACCGACATTTCAATACTGGTTGCGCGGTTGATTGCTTGTTGTAACTTGGGTAAAAAAGGGTCATCCAAGCCACCGCTGGTTAATACAGGTCCTTCTGCTAACTTCATTGTTGTATCTCTACATTATTGCTTTGATTAAGATGGCATTGAGCCATTTTTCATTTTCACGATCAGGGCGCACATCTGCGGTCACCCAAGTCTGGTTAATGACTAAATTTGTTTGTTGTAACCATTGCTGCAATCGTGACTCATCAGCATCGGTAAAAAAACGGCCATTATGACTTCGCTCTTGATCGCCATATTTAAACGAGCAATAAAACACGCCACCATCTACCAGTGTATTGGCCAAAATAGCAAAGGTGTTGGGTAGGTCTGTGGCGGCAACATGCAGTAATGAAGCGCAAGCCCAAATGCCAGCAAAGCGTGGTTGCTGCTCAAGCTGCTCAAACTGACAAACACTGACAGACTGGCCAATGTATTTTGAGGCGGCTTTGGCTAATTGGGCACTGGCGTCAATAGCGGTCACATTATAGCCCAAACCAATAAATGCTTTACTGTCACGGCCAGAACCACATCCCGCATCTAATATGCAGCTGCCAGAGGAGAGATGATGTATAAAAGGTTGGTACAATTCACTCATATCTGCATTGACGGTTGATTCAAAAAAGTCTTGTGAATGTTGGTCGTAAAATTCGATGGTGGACATGAATAAGCCTATGATTAATATTGTTTAAGTTTATCTGCAATCTTGTGTTTATGATTGTCTCAAGAGTTTACTTTTTGAATTTGGAAGCTTTGTTAGCACCCCAAATAAGCACTTAATAATCGACTTGCTGAATCACCTTTATAGCCACTTCTCCACGTCCTTTTTTAGACGGTACTCGATGTCCGGTGTCGGCGTTGGTTTTCATGGTTTGAATAAACTGATTCATTTTCGGCCCAATGCTGATGTGCAAAGATCGGTCTTTGCCATAGTAATATAGGCGATCAAACTTAATATTTTCACAAATCCACAGTGCGACTTGCTGCATATCGACTTGTTTGCCGTCATTGTTCTCGTTATGGCTGTCGAGCAGGGTGAAGTCGCATGCTGCGCCTAAACGGTCGCAGATAATTTTTTTATTTTGATTGAGTTCATGGGAGCAATGTTGATCAAGCTTTGGCGCAATATGAGGATTGCGATTTTTAGCAATTTTTCTCACCAGCTCTGGCGAACAAAAACCATAAGTGAGCGCTATTGGCCCGAATTGATCGACGATTGGGTCAAGTATTTGGGTGGCTAGTAAACTGAGGGCGCGCCAAGTGTCTGGTTGCAATGGCAGATTTTCAATTTGATGTTCGATAGCCGTTGAACCGCAGTTTATTAACGCTGCGTAGGTAAAATAGCGGCTCGCTTTGCCATTGATATTATAGGTAAACAATCATCATCCATTATCTGTGTTCAATTGGGGGTAACAATACCGTGTATTGATTACGCTGACTAGATTGAACTGCTAATCACGATGATAAACCTATGAAATTGTGATTGAGAATGAACATAATCAGCAGTGTCCGGCTGCCATCGCTAAATGCTATAAGTCTGAAAAACGCAGAATAGAGGCTCGTAACGGATTTATCGATGTGATCAGTAAAAGAATGAGGTGTTCAAACTCATTTTTGAACATAAAAGGCTTAGCACTAAAGCGTTAGAGGACAATCTATGGGGTTGATGATAGTTGTTGCTAGTTGTTAATAGTGGGTGTTGATAATCGGTCCGGTCGCGATTGGGTTTTTAGTTCAATTCTTATGGAGATTTCAGATTATTTAACCTTAACGCAAGATGATAAACCGTTATCAAACAGCTCTTTGAACGGTAAATGAAGTTGTATCAACTCACATGTGCTGCCTGCTGCCGCTACGATTGCGATTGTCGTTTCTGTTATCAAAAATGAACTTTTGCAAAATAACGTTAACAAGTGAAAGGTTAAATATTGATCACAATTTTAACATCACTATCATGCAACGTGATCAAACCCGATAAATCAAAATATCTAAGATGTTATAGTAACTCATTGATTTATAAACAGAACGTTACTCGGTAAAGTGGGGCGTTAACTTACAATTTCTTGTTGCTAGGCGAATATATGTTAAAGGATTTACGATTAGGATTAAAAATAGGCTTAAGTTTTTTTGTGGTTTTAGCCCTTCTTTCGGTAGTACTCGGTGTGGGTATTATCGCACTTGAAAAAGCGGATGAAGGGATCACTCGATACGAAGGTCTCGCGAGAGAAACCAATTTTTCAGGGCGCTTGCAGGCGAATATGTTAATGGTTCGGATGAATGTGTTGGGCTATCTCGACACTCAAAATGACAATAATTTAACCCAATATAAAGCCTACCTTGATAAAATGGATACCTTCTTGGTTAAGAGTAGAAAGGAAATCCAACAACCAGAACGTGCGCAAATTATAAAGAGCCTTGAGACATCGATAACCAAGTATAAAAATGCTTTTTCTAGCGTCGTATCATTAACGGAACAACAAAACAGCATACTTAATGACCAACTCGTGCCTCAGGGAGAGGTGATGGGAGAGGCTATCGCTGCAATAATTAAGTCGGCCTATGATGATAATGATGCCAAAACCGTTTATAACGCCTCCCATGTTCAAGAGAAATTGTTATTTGGACGCTTGTACGTTGTCAAGTTTCTGAAGTCTAATACTCAGCAAGATTATGGTGTAGCTATCAACTCGATGGACACTAAACTGGTAGAAGAAGCAACCGAGCTAAAACAATACTTATCAAATCCTACTCATAAATCACTATTATCTCAATTTTTAACGGCGCATCAGAAATATTTACGAGGCCTTAATGATATTCATCAGCTTATAAAAGACAAAAACGAACTCATTAATAATACACTGAAAAAAATTGGCCCGCAGGTGGCGAAAAGTGTAGACGACGTAAAACTGTCTGTTATGGCAGAGCAAGATATATTGGGCTCTGAGATAAAAACAAATACTAATGACAGTATTAACCTCACTCTGATTCTGTCTTTTGTTGCCATTCTTATGGGCTCCATTGCGGCGTATTTGTTGACTATCGCCATTACTCGTCCAATAAGTCAGGCAGTTAAGGCCGCTAATCTACTGGCAAAGGGCGACTTAACCATCGAAGTAACAAGTTCAAGCCGCGATGAAACTGGGCAGTTACTCGCATCCATTCAAGGGACAGCCACTAACCTGAGAAATATTATTGCGACCATATCAGGCGCCAGTATTGAGCTTGCATCCGCCTCACAAGAGTTGGCGGTGGTGACAGAGCAGTCAAGCCAAGGGGTGGTAAACCAGCAGACTGAAACAGATTTGGTTGCAACCGCAATGAACGAAATGGCTGCGACGGTTAATGATGTTGCTAGTAATGCTAGTAATGCGGCTGGTGCGGCTAATCAAGCAGACAATGACGCGAGTAGTGGTAGCCAGGTGGTTGAAAAAACGATTTTAGCAATCAATACCCTTGCTGACAGGGTTAATGAGTCTTCTGAGAAGCTAGGTGAAGTCGAAGACGCAACCCTTAATATTGTTAAAATCTTAGATGTTATTCGAGGGATTGCCGACCAGACTAATTTACTGGCACTCAATGCTGCAATTGAAGCTGCCCGTGCTGGTGAGCATGGACGCGGCTTTGCCGTCGTGGCCGACGAAGTTCGCTCACTTGCTCAGAGAACCCAAGGGTCTACCCAAGAAATCCAAAATATGATTGAGCAGCTTCAGGCAGGAACCCAAAGCACGGTAGCGGTAATGACCCAAGGGAGAACTCAAGCGGCAGAGAGTGTGGATCAAGCCAATGAAACGGGGCGTGCATTACAGGCCATTACTCAGGCTATCAGTGTGATTAATGACATGAATATTCAGATTGCAAGTGCATCCGAGCAGCAAAGCTCTGTTGCAGAAAGCATTAATGAAAATGTGATTAATGTAAAGCATATTGCCGAAGAAAATGCGGTAGCTGCAAACCAGACAAGAGCCTCTGCTGGTGAGATTGCACTTTTATCTGAACAGCTAAAAGAATTGGTCGATCAATTTAAGATTTAACTATGATTTATTGATAAATAAGCGCGTCTCTGTGATGCGCTTATTTATCTTTCTTAACCATTCTTAGTCTGATTGCCTGCAAGTCAATTAGTAAGAGGAAATTGATATTTTTGACATTATCACACCGATATCATATTGGATATTGACCACCTTATGGTTGGTTATTATCGGCATTTGTCTGCTAAAACGTAGACAATTAACAACCCTTGATGGGTCTGTTGGCGGAGCGGTTGCCGTTCTCCTCATTATCCTTGGCATTGATGCCGTCAGGACCATCATTGAAAGTGTCTATTTAGGGTTGTATTTTACCTCACTGTACGGGCTGATCCCAAAAGCTATCAACGAGCTGTTGTCGCAACCCTCTTGGCTCATTATTCCCCAATTAATCAATGTTGCTGCTGGCTTGCTGGTCATCTGGCTTCTCCTCAAGCGTTGGTTACCAAGCAAACTGGCTGAACGTGAACAAACATTGCGCGCTCTTGATAAAGCGAAAACAGCATCCGTTAATAACGAAAGGTTGTTCAGCTCAATTTCTAATTGTGTTACCGACGGCTTTATTTTCGCAGACCCAGAGCGCCGAATTATATCGATAAATCAGGGAATGGAACTTTTGTTAGGGTATTGCTCTGATGAGCTTGTGGGAAAAAACGTATCGATTATTTACGCAAGCAATGAAGAATATGAGCGACAAGGTCTAATGTATTTTAATCTCGCTGCTGGTGAGAAACTCAAACCTTATGAAGCTAATTACCGCCACAAGGACGGCGGGATCGTTGTTGGCGAAACCAGTCGAATTATGATTAAAGATGTTGATGGCCAAATTCAGGGCTATATGGGCTTCATTCGCGATGTCACCGACCGCAACAAGACCGCGATGAAATTACAGGCGAATCAGGCGGCACTGTCGCACCATATTCAGAATACGCCGCTCGGGTACATTTCACGGGATATAAACTCAAATTGTATTGAGATAAACAAATCAGCCGAAGCCATATTCGGCTACTCCGCCGACGAAGTCAGGGGGCATTGTCTATTAGACCTCTTGGTGCCTGATGAAGGTAGAAATGATATCGAAAATGTTATTAAGTCATTGTTAAAAAGCAATAAAGACTCCATCAGTATTAATAAGAACAAGACCAAAGATGGCCGGACCATCATCTGTGAATGGCACAATACTCCGCTTGTCAGTGAGCACGGTGAGGTCATCGGGGTGACATCATTAATCCAAGATGTTACCGAAAATAGGCGTACCCAAATAGCTTTGGAAGAGACCGAGAAGAAATTTCGGGAGCAAAGCCAACGTTATGCTGAAGTGATTTGGGGCGCCAATATTGGCACCTGGGAATGGAATGTACAGACAGGGAAAGCCTCGTACAATCAACGCTGGGCCGAGATGTTGGGTTACAGTCTTAAAGAGCTTGAACCCATTGACAACAACACTTGGGAGAAACGAGTTCATCCCGATGATATACATAATACCAATGAATTGCTAAAGCGTTGTTTCACGAATGAGACAGATACTTACGAATGTGAGTTTCGGATGCAGCACAAGGACGGCAGCTGGGTCTGGATCCTCGATCGTGGGCGGGTAGTTGAGTGGACGAAAGATGGCAAGGCGGTGCGAATGTCAGGCCTACATCAAGACATCACCAAGAGTAAGCAATCTGAAGACGCGCGCAAACTTGCCGCCAGCGTATTTACCTACGCCAGAGAAGGTATCATCATCACTGATACCAAAGGTGTCATCATAGACGTTAATGATGCTTTTAGTGATATTACCGGCTACGAACTCAGTGATGTGATAGGACAAAATCCGCGAATGCTAAAATCGGGACTTCATTTACCAGAGTTCTATAAAGAAATGTGGGCCACGTTGCAACAAAAAGGTTATTGGACGGGGGAGGTCTGGAACATGCGTAAAAATGGTGAGGTTTATCCGCAGATACTTACCATAAGCTCGGTACTCGATGATATTGGCGTGGTGCAAAACTACGTTGCCCTATTTAACGATATTACTGCGATTAAAGAGCATCAGGGACAATTAGAACGTATTGCTCATTATGATATGTTAACAAACTTACCTAATCGTACATTATTGGCAGACCGTCTAACCCAGTCAATGAAGCACAGCCAACGTCAACAGTCATTATTAGTGGTCGCCTTTGTTGATTTGGATAGATTCAAAAAAATTAATGATACCTACGGTCATATCGTTGGTGATGAATTATTAATTGTGGTCTCATCTCGCATGAAGGAAGCCCTACGTAATGAAGATACGCTGGCTCGTATAGGCGGGGATGAGTTTGTCGCTGTGATTGAAAATATACATACAATGGCGGATTGTGAGCCTATCTTAGAGCGGCTATTGCTGGCTGCATCGGATCCTGTGGTAGTGGGGGGCGTTAGACTGGAAGTATCTGCCAGTATTGGTGTCTCAATTTATCCACAAGATGACGTCGATGCAGATCAACTCATACGCCATGCCGATCAAGCCATGTATGTTGCAAAGCAACAGGGTAAGAACCGCTATCGCTTGTTTGATTCTGCACATAATACCGCAATAGTTAATCAACATGGAGAATTGGAGCGCATACGTAAGGCATTGGATGGGAATGAGTTTTTACTTTATTACCAACCTAAGGTCAATATGAAAACAGGGGAAATGATTGGCGTTGAAGCATTAATTCGTTGGCAATGCCCCGAGCGTGGTTTAATCGGCCCTAACGAGTTTTTGCCTGTCATTGAGGATCATGTTCTCAGTATCGCGCTAGGCGAATGGGTCATTGGTACCGCACTGAGTCAAATTAAGGCGTGGCAAACGCTGGGGTTGAATATTGCCGTCAGTGTCAACATTAGCGCAATTCAATTACAGAGTGATGATTTTGCCACTCGTTTGGCTGAGTTATTGGCCGCATTCCCCGAGATTGATCCTAGCGCTTTAGAATTAGAAGTCCTTGAAACGAGTGCAATAGGTGATTTGTTGCAGGTTTCTGAGACCATGCACGCCTGTATTAAGCTGGGGGTTAATTTTGCATTAGATGATTTTGGTACGGGTTACTCTTCATTGAGTCACCTCAGGCGTTTGCCCGCGAGTTTGATTAAGATAGACCAGACCTTTGTGTGTGATATGTTGATTGACTCCGATGACTTGTCGATTGTCGAGAGCGTGGTGGTATTGGGCAAGACATTTAAGCGTGACGTTATTGCCGAGGGAGTAGAAACCATCGCCCATGGTGTTGCATTATTGCAATTAGGCTGTGAATTGGCACAGGGGTATGGGATTGCGAGGCCGATGATGGCTAAAGATGTTCCTCAGTGGGCGGCAAACTGGCAGCCAGATGTTGCGTGGCGACAGTTTTGCCATCCTAAATTAGTCTCCGCAAATTAGTCTCCGCAAATTAGTGTGGGTCAGTGCGAATTATGAGATAACAATCAGGACATTTCGGACTTGATACCGTGCAGAAACAGCACTGTATCAAGTAAAACCACGAGTAAATAACCTATACTTGGCCTCTCGGCGTAGATTGACATATTGTTGCCTGGGGCACTGACCACAACTTCCGATGACCAAAAAAGACGATTAAACAGACAGTAGACAAGATAAAAAACTAAAGGGGGTTTACTCATTTAGGGGCGTGCGACAAGAACTAGCACCAACATAAACGTGTTTGAGTTAACGCTCGTAAAGTGACGGTTTGTATTAGGGAACGCATGCCAATGTGATATGTACTAACACTTTCAGTAATAGCTGAAGAAATATCGTTATTGTGCCAATTTTGGAAAACGAGATACTTTTAGAATGTCAAATTAAGGGCGGAGAAGAAAGTTAAAAAAAAAGGTTACACTTACCCCACTTGTTACTGACCCCACTTGTTAAGTCGTTGGATGGGTTTCAAGTAGTCCTACTGTTTATTCAGCTTAGCCAACTAGCATCGGGCTTCCAGTCACTTATCCACGCAGGAATATCACTGGCAGGCATTGGTTTGGCAATACCATAACCTTGTGCTAATTCACAGCCTAGTTGTAATAGTGCGGTGCCGTGTTCAATCGTTTCAACGCCTTCAGCAATCACGTCACGTTTGAATGATTTAGCTAAGGCTATCACGCCTTCAACAATGGCTAAATCATCAGCGTTACTCAACATGTCTCTCACAAAACTCTGGTCTATCTTAATCAAGCTGGCAGGTAATCGTCTAAGGTAAGTCAGGGACGAATAGCCTGTGCCAAAATCATCTAAAGCAAAATTTACGCCGAGGTTCATGCAGTCATTCATGATGGTTGAGATATGATGCACATCCTCTAAGGCACTTGTTTCTAACACCTCTAGCTCTAAATAGCGCGGCTCAACATTGGGGTGGGCTGCTAGCAGAGTCGTTAGCCTCTGTGTAAAGTCAGGCTGCTGTAAATGTACAGCCGCAATGTTCACGCTAGTGCTTACCATGAGATTAACCCCCATTGCTTGCCATTGGCTGATTTGTGTCAATGCGGTATCAATAACCCATTCACCTATTTCAATCATCATGGTGTGATTTTCAATGACAGGCAAAAACTCGATTGGATTTAATATTCCTCGCTCTGGATGTTGCCAACGAATAAGCGCCTCGACCCCCACCACAGTTCCTCTCATCATATTAACTTTAGGCTGATAATAGAGTACGAATTGATGATTATCTAATGCGCAGCGAATAGCTTCTAGACTTTCCCGTTGCACTTTAATCGCATCATCTTGAGCTGTATCAAATAAATGATAACAATTCTTACCGGATTCTTTAGCCATATACATAGCTTGATCGGCATGCCTCATAAGTAGGTCTGCATCCACATCATCTCGCGGATAGAGGGTGACGCCAATACTGGCTGATATATTAAATATTACACCACCCACGGTGACAGGATCTGACGCTGCCAATAATAATCGCTCTAATACAGGCTCACAATCTTCGACTTTAATTAAATTGGCTAATACCGCCACAAATTCATCACCGCCAATACGGCCTAAGCTATCACTTTCACGTAGCGCCTCTTTCATACGGACTGAGAGTGCAATAAGTAGTTCATCCCCCATATCATGCCCATAGGTATCATTTACTGTTTTAAAACCATCTAAATCTAGGAATACGACAGCGAGAGACTGCGCGTGACGACGGCATTGCAACATGGCTTGAGATAATCGGTCTGATAGTAAAACACGATTTGGCAGATTGGTCAGCACGTCGTAATGGGGAATATGCTCTAATTCGTCTTGATGCGCTTTCATCGGGGTGATGTCGGTAGCTAAGGATACATAATGGGTCGTAATACCGTGTACATCACGTACTGCACTAATTGTTTGTAATACAGCATACACTTCGTTATTTTTACGGCGATTCCAAACTTCGCCATACCAGTAACCTTCTGTGAGTAAGGTTTGCCACATATTAGCGTAAAACTCAGGTGATTGACGTCCAGATTGGAGAATGCGAGGGGTTTGTCCAATAGCCTCTTCGCGGCAATAACCTGTGATGGATGTGAATGTGTCGTTGACTTCGATAATGCTAGCTTTAGCATCAGTAATCATAATGCCTTCTCGGGCGTGAGTGAATACCTTGGCGGCAAGCACTAACTCATTGGCGCGCTTTTCTTTGTCTGCGTTGGCAAGAATTAACTCGTCTGCTCGCTTATCCTTTTCTTTGTTTTGAAAGGCAAGTTCTATGTTGGCAATAGCTAACTCATTGGCGCGTTTTTCTTTGTCTGCGTTGGCAAGAGCTAACTCGTCTGCTCGCTTATCCTTTTCTTTGTTTTGAAAGGCAAGTTCTATGTTGGCAATAGTTAACTCATTGGCGCGTTTTTCTTTGTCTGCGTTGGCAAGAGCTAACTCGTCTGCTCGCTTATCCTTTTCTTTGTTTT
>NZ_JBEOPP010000011.1:0-110899 GCF_040310185.1 Shewanella sp. T24-MNA-CIBAN-0130
AAATCCCCACCAGAATACTGGTAGGGATTATCTTTCATCTGCAGGATCGGTCAAGTGCTCTTAAACGATCGGCATTGTCTTATTAAAGAGGCATTTTTTATGGGCGTCTATTGACTATTACACATAGACGTCTTGTTATTTCGCCCGTTTTAATTCACTATTTGAATTAAAATAGATAAGGGCAATCGTTTATATGAAAAATCTTCCAAGCCTCAAAAACCTTTATTACTTGGTTCATTTACACCAAGAACAGAATTTTAATCGCGCAGCCAAAATGTGTTTTGTCAGTCAATCTACACTATCTAGCGGCATTCAAAATCTTGAAGAGCAACTGGGTTATCAGTTAATTGAACGCGACCATAAATCGTTTATGTTTACCGCCATCGGTGAACAGGTGGTGGAACGTGCTCGAAGTATTTTAACTAATGTTGATGATTTAGTAGAATTGGTTAAAAATCAAGGTGAACCTATGACCGGTGAGGTCCGCTTAGGGTGTATTCCGACTATCGCACCTTTTTTACTCAGTCGAGTGGTCAAGTTATGTCAGCAAGACTACCCTAAACTCAGTTTGTTATTAAAAGAAGACACAACTGAACGCTTATTAGGAGCGTTAGCAAAAGGGGAGTTAGATCTATTGATACTCGCTTTACCTGTCGACACAAGTGGTTTTCACAGCATGAAAGTCGGTATCGATCCATTTAAAATAGTAATGCATAAAGAGGTATCGCAACAATTTTTGCAACCGATTGATTATCAAAAAATGCCCGATGAAAGTATTTTTTTACTGCAAGCAGAACATTGTATTACCGGACACGCGATAACGGCTTGTCAGCTTGGTAATAGCGCTAAAATCAATCCATTTACTGCCACGAGTTTGCACACTTTAGTGCAGATGGTAAACAGCAAACTGGGGACCACTTTTTTACCGCAAATGGCAATTGATACCGGGATTTTAACCGACACAGATCTTGTCGCAATGGATCCACCGGGTGAGGCACCCTATCGTGAGATTGGATTGGTTTGGCGACAAACGACTAGCCGGATTTCAACGTTTAGAACCTTAGGCCTAGCGATACAGCAAAAACTGCTCGCACAATCATTACCGAACAAACATTAACTAGGGTTGAGACATGGGATAAGTCGATAACAAAAGGTTTATTTACAGTCTCAATATCACACTGGTCAGTTGTTTTACTAACAAGGCGCACCCAGGGGTTAAAAGCCCCATCAACGGATATCTTTTACCCATAAGTCTATGCACAGAGCAGGGCTAAGAGCATTTGATAACCGTTTATTATGCCAAGTTGAGGTTAATTAACCTCAACGCGAGGGGATAGGTGGTGAATGTTATCGACATCAGCACAGTGGCAAGTCTTGTTTAGCAAACTTTCATTGTCTGCAAACAAGGTGCATTAACAAGCGTCTGTCGGTATAAGTGATTGCAGTAACCTAAACTCTCTTCACGCAACCTTGGGCCGTTTGATAACTGTTTATTATGCCGAGTTGAGGTTAATTAACCTCTATGTAAGGTGATAGGTGGGAAAATGTTAGCAACATCAGCACAGTGGTAGGTCTTGTTTAGCAAACTGTCATTGTCTGCAAACAAGGTGCATTAACAAGCGTCTGTCGGTTATAAGTGATGGCGGTAACGTAACCCTATTTACACAAGCTTAGGCCGTTTGATAACCGTTCAATGTCGCGAGTTGAGATTAACTCACCTTAACGAGGGGGATTGGACTGTATCGGGGCAACACCATAGACTTGAGTAGGAAGTTGCTTACCTTTAAGTATTATTGGGCCTAAGTCAGTGAGCTTATATTTGCTGTTTTGTTGCTCAAGCCGATGCACCACATCTCCTGATAACAACATCCTTTGACCTAATGGATTACATTGATCTTGTAGCCGCGCCAAGGTATTAAGGACATCACTAAAAAAGCTAATTTCTTGTTTATGTACGCCAACCACCGCGGCTACCACTTGACCACAATGTGCAGCAGATTTGAATTTAGGCACAAACCCATATTGCTGTTCAAAATACTGTCTTTGCCACTGTAACTGCTGACAAAACTCAAAATAGATATTCATGCACCTATCTTGTTTAATGCCTTGTTCTAACGGCCAGTGAATTAATACGGCATCGCCCATATAGCGGTAAATTTCAGCTTCATTATCTGTCACCGTGTCCGCGAGCAAACTGAAGCTATCTTGAATTAAACGACTAAAACGATAATCACCTAAGGTCTCTGCGTGGGCCGTGGATGACACCATATCAATAAATAAGAACAATTGTTGCTCGTAACGTGGTTTGTGGTATTTACCCAAGCCAATATTAAGTAATACTTTGGGGCCAACCAAGAGTGACATTTGTTCAATAAAAGCTAATCCGACCCGCACCACGACAAGATACACCACTAACGCCTGAAACGATGGGCTGTAAATAATGTGGACGGTGATCATTTGCCGTAACGTTAACATGTGGTTTTCAATCGCCCACATATTTAAAAACTGAGTGACATAGGCCAATGTGGTCGCGCCGAGTAGTAAAAATAACCCTTTAAACACGACGGAGAACAGATAAGGTAGGCGGCTGATGGCGCTAAAGTCTGCAATTAAATTCGACATCCAATGCAAACTGCCAAATATAAACCCCATAAATATTGCTAGTGTGGCTAAATCAGCGTTACCAATAGCCCATTCGGGCAACTGCGATGACTGTGAGTAGCGAAAAAAAACGAAAGAAGCCATTGCTACACACCAGGCAAAAATAGCGAACAATAATTTTTGAGTTTGACGGCGTGCTTTCACGGAGTATGTGGTTGCCTAAATGACCTAGTATATAAGGGTGGTAGTCTATAGAAGTTTTACTTACATGTGATAGTTTATTTGTGATTTAGATCAATAGAAGTGAAAAAATAAGTGCTCTAACGCAATCTTTTTCCAATATTGCTAACAATACCAAGGATTGTTATCGCAACAGATTATGAAAATGCATTGGTTAAAATCTGTTGAGTAAAATCAATTTTGAGATAAAACCCTCGGGGGTTTGATAATTGAATACTGCCGTCTTCGGCGATGCTTTCGGTGAGTATTTGACTATTAGCTGCTTTTGGACGTAATTGAAGTACTTCACCCTGACGCGCGGTAATTTTATCAACCTGACCTAGCGCAATGAGCTCCATTATCTCTTCCCAATCTTGTTGTAATTGTTTGGCTTGTTTAGTGTTGGGTTGCCACAGTATGGGGGTACCTATACGACGATCTCCCACCGGAATGCTTCGCTCCCCTTCAACCGGTATCCATAAAACCCGCTGCAGTTTATGATAAACCACACTGTTTTCCCAGGTCATACCCTGAATGTTTGTCAGTGGTGCGACTGTGACATAAGTGGTTTCAAGTGGTTTGCCTTTATGACCGATAGGGATCGTTTTGAGTTCAACCCCTAAATGGAGAAAGTCTTGCTCAGGTTTTGATCCCGCGAGCGCCCCTAATTCAGATTCAATAAGTTGGCCCACCCAACCTTTATCTCGGCGTAAATCCACCGGCACCAATATACGATTATCGGCTGCGATGTCAGCTAAACGAATACCTGCCATGTTGTGCGCTCTTTCCATTAATTCGCTAAGATTTAAGGGCGATGATTTAGCCATGAATGAGTCTTTGCCTCTGGGTAAATGGATTAGTCGACAATCAAAATCAACAGGTTATGCTATCAAGTAATATTCATCGATACCAAGTTTAGTTAATGTATAAAAAGGTCATAAATTTATACAAGGTTATTAATTTATAATAAGTTTAGTGAATTATCCACGAGCAGGTTATAAAGTAAACTATTATTGGTCACTTCAAACAGCTTGATTGAATTTAGTTCCAAGTTACTGTTTAATATTATATTTTTAATGTGTCGTTGTTTTTTTAATATACTTGTCCCGAGTTACACTCATTTTCCCCCTGTATTTCACACATACTTATCCACAGATTTAATGGATAACTGTCATAAAATGTGTCTTTAACTGATTAAAAACACCAAGTCAACGCAATAAAATGGCTTTTTAAGGGGTTTAATTTAAAATAAGCCTTGTTATTTGTGTATAACTTAAGTTGCTAAATGAGTGATTACCTATCTTAATTAGGCTTGTATGTTTTTTGTACGATAGTGGCGATCGGATATTTTGATAGTTTGTAAATATTTATAAATCATTGTTAATATAGTTTTATTTATAGTTATGTGCTGTTTTTCTTAAAAAAATCTCAATGGTTTTTTACCCTGTTATCAAGCCTCACTAAAGTTTCGAACAGAGATATCCACAGATTTTGTGGATAATCCACAGAGTGGCTTTAATCAATTGTTGATAATTCTGACTTATTAACATTGTTATTCAATTATCCACAGTAAATAGAGGTTTGCCGATAGGCATGCTTTGTGAAACAATCAGACGATATAAAAATTGCTATTTTCGGAGTCCATGTGATTGATAGCGACGGCTTTCGCGCAAATGTGGGCATCATTATCTGTAATAAATTTGGACAAGTTATGTGGGCCAGACGTTTTGGTCAGCATTCATGGCAGTTTCCACAAGGTGGGTTAGATGATGGCGAGTCACCAGAAGAAGCCATGTATCGAGAGCTTTACGAAGAAGTGGGACTCAGACCTGAACATGTTCAAATTCTAATGTCCACTCGTTCTTGGTTACGATATCGTTTACCTAAGCGTTTGGTTCGCCAAGAAAGCAAACCTGTTTGCATTGGCCAAAAACAGAAATGGTTTTTACTACAATTGAAAGGTCACGATAATACCATTAACTTGAATTCTTCTGGTCATCCTGAGTTTGATGATTGGCGTTGGGTCAGTTATTGGTATCCTGTTCGTCAGGTAGTGTCTTTTAAACGCGACGTATATAGAAAAGTAATGAAAGAGTTCGCATCGACGACATTAGCGCTACAAACGCGCGAGTTTAGTAAAAAACGAAGCAAACAACGGAGTTAACTGATTTCAAAGAGGATTGGAACAGTGTTAAATATGCTCAGGGATATCACTCAAGCTGTTGCCAGAGCAAGCAGCCTTGAAAGTGCATTAAATATATTAGTGTCACAAACTCGATTAGCAATGGAGACCCATTGCTGTTCTATTTATATCCTTGAAAAACAAAATCTTGTCTTATCGGCCACTGAAGGGTTACAACAATCTGCTGTGGGCAGAGTCAGCATGCCAATATCAGAAGGCTTAGTCGGCTTAGTTGCAGAACGTGAAGAAGCTATCAATCTCGCTGATGCACGTATTCATCCTCGTTTTAAATTATTTCCCGAAGCAGCAGAAGAAGAATATCGCGCATTTTTGGCTGTGCCGATTATTTTTCAAAAACAGCTTGTCGGCGTTATTGTCGTACAGCAACCTGAAGCCCGTCAGTTCAGTGAAAGCGAAGAAGCATTTTTAATGACCTTAGCCGCTCAACTCGCAGTGATTGTGCGCAGTTTGAAGCACAAAGCGTCAAATACCAGTGTACAACAACAAGTTGTTTTCAGTGGTATTAATGCATCTAGTGGTATTGCGATTGCTCATGGCCTGGTATTAGGTGGTGTTATTTCATTGGAACAAGCCGAGGTGGCTTGTGCCAATATTGATGTTGAGATTCAGCGCTTAAAGTCGGCTATGCAGCGTTGTAAAGACATCCTGTCGTCAATTTCGCAACGATTCGAACAAGAAAAATCGGCTGATGTTGCGTCTATTTTTACCGCATTTCAGTTACTGTTGGATGATTCTAGCCTTGGTGGCGAATATGCCCGTGAAGTCGCTTTAGGTTGGCAGGCTGAGTCTGCAGTAAGCCGGGTTTCATTACGCTATATCCAACAGTTTCTAGAGATGGAAGATCCTTATCTAAAAGAACGCGCAAGCGATATTCGCGAACTTGGGCAAAAGCTACTACGACAGCTTATAGAGCCAGGCAGGTTAGTATTAGAGCCTGAAAAACCGGTAATTTTAGTCGCCAAAGAGGTGGATGCCACTTTACTGGCTGAGTTTCCTCGTCAAAAGCTGGCGGGTATTGTTACTGAGCGTGGTGGCGTTAATGCCCATGCGGCCATTTTAGCGCGTGCGCTGGGTGTACCAGCCATTGTTGGTGTTGATGATGTTTTATCAGTAGATATTGATCAAAAGCTATTAGTTCTGAATGCCAATCGTGGTCAGTTATTGGTGTCGCCATCGCCTGCAGTGATTGAAGAGTACCAACTACTGATCGATGCAGATGTCGAAAAGCAAAAACAATTTTCTGCGGAGTTGAGTCTACCTTCTGTAACCACAGATGGTGAGCGGATACATTTATATCTCAATGCTGGACTATTGAGTGGTATTGATTCTGAAATCGCTGAATGTGCTGATGGTATTGGGCTGTATCGAACCGAAATCCCCTTTATGTTGCATCAACGCTTTCCAAGCGAAAGAGAGCAAATCAATGTATATCGTCAAGTATTAAGTGCAGCAGGTGATAGACCTGTTGTGATGCGTACTTTGGATGTAGGCGGCGATAAACCGTTGCCGTATTTTCCGATTAAAGAAGACAATCCGTTTTTAGGTTGGCGTGGTATTCGTTTATCTCTTGATCATCCTGAGTTATTTTTAGTGCAATTGCGTGCGATGTTGCAAGCCGCTGGCAATGGCAATCAATTGAAAATATTACTGCCAATGGTCAGTAATCTCGATGAAATAGATCAAACATTAAGTTATTTAGAGCAAGCGTTTACTGAACTAAACCAAGAATTAAATACCCGTTTGGTTAGGCCTCAAGTCGGCGTTATGCTTGAAGTACCCGCATTATTGTATCAGTTGCAAGATGTGGCGAAGCGGGTCGACTTCGTATCGGTTGGCAGTAACGATTTAACCCAATATTTACTGGCCGTCGATCGTAATAATCCTAGTGTGAGTTCACTATTTGATAGCTATCATCCTGGTATTCTTCGAGCCCTTAAACGAGCCGTCGATGAGTGTAAACAGTATGACTTGGATGTGAGTGTTTGTGGCGAACTTGCTGGTGAGCCTTATGGTGCATTACTTTTGGTGGCAATGGGTTATAACAAACTCAGTATGAACCAGGGCAGCTTAGCCAGAATAAATTTTTTACTTAGACGAGTATCAAAACAAGAATTAACTGAGTTGTTGGAGTCTATTTTACAACAGTCAACGGGTAACCAGGTTCGAGGGTTATTAGCACATTTCTTGCGAAAACATGATTTATCAGATTTAGTTAACATAGATTAGTCATACGATTGGAGCGGGTTGGGAAATGCTTAGATGATCTTTCGTATGGTTGATAATATAGTCAAACGTCATTTTTAAGGATGTCATCGTGGATAGTTTGCTGCAGGTATTTTTAATTTGCCTTGTTTTAGGTTCCGTAGTGGGTTTTTTAGCTGGGTTGTTAGGTATTGGTGGCGGGTTAATTATTGTGCCTGCACTCTTGTACATTTTGCCCTCAGTCGGGATCGATTCGACACAAATCACTCATGTTGCTATCGCTACATCACTGGCATCAATTATTTTAACCTCAATGTCTTCAGCTGCTGCGCATCACAAACGCGGTAATATACCTTGGGAATTGTTTAAGCCTATTTTCCCTGGCATTGTTATTGGATCGTTAGCATCGGCATTTGTTTCTGAACAAATTGCATCGGATGATTTACAACAGACTTTCGCTATTTTTGTCGTGTTAATGGCAGCACAAATGGCGTTTCCGTTTAAAGTCAAAACAGGTGGCAGTCTGCCTAGTTTTGCCGTGTTATTAACCATCTCAACGGCGATCGCGTTAATTGCTGGCTTAATGGGCATTGGTGGTGGGGTATTACTGGTGCCATTCTTGAGCTATTGCGGTTTACAAATGCGCCAAGCTGTGGGGTTTTCATCGGCTACCGGAATGCTTATCGCGGTATCCGGTACCATTGGCTATATCATTGCGGGCTTTGATGTCCCCAATTTACCTGAGGGTTCGGTAGGGTTTATTTATCTACCGGCATTAATCGGGATTATTATTAGCTCAATGCTGTGTGCGCCTATGGGCGTAAAAGCGGCAAGCACTTGGCCAACACCAGTATTGAAAAAGATCTTTGCTGGTTTGTTAGTCGTAGTGGGATTGAAACTGTTATTGAGTTAACCTCAGTCAGGTTATAGACACGCCTTTGTTCAAGTATTTGAGCAAAGGCGTTTTTTTATTAATTAATAACGCCGTTATTACACCGCGAAAGGATACTTAATGGCGTCGTGATGCTCGTAACCTTCAACGCTAAAATCAGCTAAGGTCACCCAGGTTTCAATGTCTTTTAGGGTTTTAATCTTTGGATTAATTATCAACTTAGGAGAGGCAAAGGGCTCACGTTTAAGCTGAATATCCCGCATTGAGACAAGTTGATCTTCGTAAATATGAGCGTTAACAATTTTATGGTATGCCTTACCGGGCTTATGACCCGTTATTTGGGCCATTAAAGCCAACAATACATAGACTTGTACCATGTTGAAATTCAATCCTAGCGGGACATCACAGCTTCTCTGGGTACTATTGAGATACAGGGTATCACCGAGTAATGAAAAGTGATGCTCGTACATGCATGGACGCAAGCAACCTAGGTCAAATGCGCCTGGGTGAAAGAAGGTTAAAATCTCAGCGCGATTGTCTATGCCATTAGTTAAATCATCGACGATTTGTTGCAGTAAATCGACGTGGCCACCATCATGTTTTGGAAATGCACGTCCTAAAGCGCCATAAATGAGCCCCATATCGTCGGGCCCTTTGCGGTTTGGGTTATCTAGCCAAGCTTGGTTTAGATTGGCATTGGCATCCCATGTTTTAGTGCCTAATGCTCTAAAATCGGCAGCATTTTGATAACCGCGTAAATAACCAAGGACCTCTGCGATGGCCGATTTCCAGAAGCTTTTACGTGTGGTGACTAACGGAAATTGATTGTTTGCAACATCATAAACGAGATCTGCATTTATCACGGTTAAGCATTTTTTGTTAGTGCGAGCATTATTGACCCATTCGCCTTCATCGACAATACGCTGGCACAGATCTAGATATTGTTTCATGTATTTAAATCCTTTTCTCTTTTCGAGATTATACCCAAATGATGGTTAATTAACACGACCTAATCTGTAGATAACGCGTTAATCAGAATTAAGCATCACCATGTCAGCATTACTTACAATAAGACGGGAAACCGTCTTATTGCAGCTTGTTACCTCGGTAATTCCGAGGTAACATCAAGAAAGAATCGATTATTATTGTTTGAGTTTTCTCTATAGACTGAGCGATTGTTTTTTAGGAGTGTTATATGGAACGTACAATTAAAAACTTCTTAAGCCAAGAGTCTGCTGGTGGCATTTTATTAATGATCGCAGTGGCATTGGCGATGATTTTCGCCAATTCACCTTTAGCTGACGTATATCAAGGTTTCTTAGGCACAGAAGTACAGCTTCGAGTAGGTGATCTTGACATCGATAAGCCACTTTTACTGTGGATTAACGATGGCTTGATGGCATTATTCTTTTTATTAATCGGCTTAGAAGTGAAGCGCGAACTACTTGAAGGGGCGTTGTCGAGTGTGGCAAAGGCATCCTTACCCGGCATTGCTGCTATCGGTGGCATGGTATTTCCGGCATTATTTTACTTGGCATTTAACTACTCTAACCCCGATACTCAGATCGGATGGGCTATTCCTGCTGCCACAGATATCGCCTTTGCTCTAGGTATTATGGCATTACTTGGCAGCCGAGTTCCGGTGGCGTTAAAAGTGTTTTTGTTGGCGCTGGCAATTATTGATGATCTCGGGGTGATTGTGATTATTGCGCTGTTTTACAGTACTGATTTATCCATGCTAAGTTTGATTATTGCCGCGGTGTCGATTGTGCTTATGATCGCACTGAACAGAAAAGGGGTCAGTTCGATCCTGCCTTACGGTTTACTTGGTTTTATTTTATGGGTTGCGGTATTGAAATCTGGAGTACATGCGACATTGGCCGGCGTAATTATTGCGTTTTGTATTCCACTTCGTGCTAAAGATGGTTCATCTCCTTCTGAGTCGCTAGAGCATAGCTTACACCCATGGAGCACCTTTATGATCCTGCCTGTGTTTGCTTTTGCTAATGCTGGTTTGTCATTAACGAATATGTCATTGAGTTCATTTGCGGAACCTATTACGCTAGGGATCATCATTGGTCTGTTGTTAGGTAAGCCTGCTGGGGTGCTTTTATTTAGTTATTTAGCGGTAAAACTGAAACTCGCTGAGTTACCTCCGGGAATTGGCTGGAGACACATTACGCCTGTTGCCGTTATGTGTGGGATCGGATTTACCATGTCGGTGTTTATTGCTTCCTTAGCATTTGAACATTCACCTGCTGCATTTGGTGACTATGCAAGGTTAGGGATTTTAACTGGGTCATTATTTGCGGCGGTGATTGGTTATTTTTGGTTGGCTAAGGTACTGCCTAAAAAGGAGAGTTATCATGAAAAAAGTGACTGTAATATCGGGTCTGTTTGTGACCATGATGTCGATGCCAACATTGGCTGATTCATTTAACGTGTGTCAGCAATCACCAGAATCATTAACCTGTCAAAGTTATCTTGAAGGTGTGGTTGATGGGGCATTAATGTATCGCAATGATGCGACCGCAAATCGAATTGATCCCAATGATTATGCCTCCAGAGCATTAAAGTTTCGGGCAGGGAAACGTTATCAAAAAGCGTATTTAAATTATTGTTCCAGCCATGTTCCGGTGAAGTCAGAAATCGTTTCGGCATTAGCGGAACAAGTCTCACTGAACAATGTTACTAACAGTGACGAACTGGAGTCAGTGATTAACAGCTTATTAGATTGTCGCCCTAGCCAACAGTAAGGTTTATGTATTGAACAATACGCCGCATAGACACTGCGTATTGTTCAATATTATTTTTAATCAATCATATTTGGTTGTAGTGATTTTGTTAGGTTATTTATTACTATGCAGCATTTAAATTATAACCATTTATATTATTTTTGGATGGTGCAAAAGAAAGGCTCTGTGACTAAAGCCGCTGAAGTATTATGCCTTGCTCCTCAGACGATTACGGGTCAGATACGCTCATTGGAACAAAGATTGAAAGGGGCGGTTTTTAAACGTGTAGGACGTAACTTGGAGGCCACTGAACTGGGCGAGTTAGTCTTTCGTTATGCCGATAAGATGTTTAGCCTTAGCTATGAAATGCTCGATATCCTTAATTATCAAAAAGATAATTCATTGTTGTTCGAGGTAGGGATTGCTGATGCATTGTCTAAGGCCTTAGTGAGTCGAGTGTTGTTAACCGTTATTCCTAACGATGGTTCGGTAAATTTAGCGTGTTATGAATCAACTCACGATAGCCTTATTGAGCGTTTACGTGAGCATAAACTGGATATGATTTTATCGGATTGTGCTGGCGCTTCATTGAAGTTTCCTGAGATTTTGTCGAAAAAACTAGGTGAGTGCGGTGTGAGCTTCTTCTCTGCTGAACCTATCTCATTACCGTTTCCTGATTGTCTTGAACAGCGAAAATTACTGATCCCGGGTAAACGAACGTCATTGGGACAACAATTACATGGTTGGTTCGCCGAAAAAAATCTTAATGTGAGTATTTTAGGCGAGTTTGACGATGCAGAAATGATGAAAGCTTTCGGTTATTTTAATCGAGGTATTTTTGTTGCGCCGTCTATTTATCGTCATGATATACTGTCACAAGGTATGGTATTACTTGGTGAAACAACCGATATAAAAGAAGAATACCATGTGATGTTCGCCGAGCGAATGATCCAACATCCGGCGGTAAAGTCATTGCTGGCAACGGATTTTAGTGATCTATTTGCTGGACGAGATCAGTCCATAAAAGATTTAGGCAACCGTATAACTAGCTTGTGATATTGACATCAGGAGATTTGTGTTGGAATTAATGAATATAGCGCGTGTACGCTGGGCATGTCGTCGCGGAATGTTAGAATTAGATGTGTTGCTTCAACCTTTTATTGAAGCCCAATATGAAGCAATGACAGACGAAAATAAAAATACTTTTATTCGTTTATTAGAATGTGAAGATCCTGAATTATTTGCTTGGTTTATGGGGCATGAACAATGCCAAGATCCACTGCTAGCTGATATGATAGTCAAAGTCCGTGGAAGAGCAGCACCTTAACCCGCCGATTGACTCCTTGCTCAACACGAGCACTCAAATGCAACAATTTGCGTTGAGTGCTTCGTTTTTACAGCGTGGGGCGTTAATCGTCTCATTAGCGGTTGTGTTAAGCAGTTTTTTAGCTTGGCCCAGTTATCCCTCCCTGATATACCAAATTATCCAAACGTTACTTTTTATTGCCACAATACTGATTTTCATTTTCGAATGGCGCAGAGTGTCTCGCTGGCGTTGCTTGTTGTCTCTGGGCAACAAACAGGCTGGCACCTTATTATATGGTGTTGAGGGTCAATCGGATAACGTCAAGCTTTGTAAAAAACCGTTTATTAGCCCATTACTGTGCATCATTTTTTTGCAGTACACTAAAACCGAAGAGCGTCGGCTATTGCTGGTGTGGAGTGATATGGTAGACGACACAGCATATCGTACTCTGTGTCGCCTGTTATTGAGCCAATAATTGAGCCATTCAGACTGGTTTAATCTTGATAGTGTTTAACGGCTTGGCTGCAATATTGTCGGTTTAGGATTATCGATTTGATCAGGATAATCTGCGTTATAATGTAGGCCTCGACTTTCTTTTCGCTCCATTGCACATCGAATAATCAACTCCGCGACTTGGACTAAATTACGCAGTTCTAATAGATTATTGCTGACTCGGAAGTTTGAATAATATTCTTCAATTTCTTGCTGAAGCATCAAACATCTTCTTAGTGCCCGCTCTAAACGTTTGTCTGTGCGCACTATGCCAACGTAATCCCACATAAAGAGCCGCAGCTCGTGCCAGTTATGGGCAATAACCACTTCTTCATCAGAGTTAGTCACCTGACTTTCATCCCACATCGGTATTGGACTAGGCATAGGAATCTTATGTAACAGACCTTCGATATCTTGTGATGCTGCACGGGCAAAGACTAAACACTCCAGTAATGAATTACTCGCCAGTCTATTGGCACCATGTAAGCCGGTGTAAGCCACCTCACCAATGGCATATAAGCCATTAATATCAGTTTGACCATGAAGATCCGTCATTACGCCGCCGCAGGTATAGTGTGCCGCTGGCACGGCAGGAATAGGATCTTTGGTAATATCGATTCCGAATGTTAGACAACGCTGATGGATGGTCGGGAAGTGCTTAATGATAAAGTCCGCCGGTTTGTGGCTTATGTCTAAATAGACACAGTCAGATCCTAAGCGTTTCATTTCATAATCAATGGCGCGGGCGACAATATCGCGAGGGGCGAGTTCACCTCGTTCGTCAAAGTCAGGCATAAAACGACTGCCATCAGGGCGACGTAAATACGCACCTTCACCGCGTAACGCTTCTGATAATAGGAAGTTTCGGGCGTTGGGGTGAAATAAACATGTCGGATGGAATTGATTAAATTCCATATTGGCGATGCGGCAACCCGCACGCCAGGCCATCGCAATACCATCACCGCTGGCAATATCGGGGTTAGAGGTGTATTGGTACACTTTTGAGCTGCCGCCAGTTGCTAACGCAACAAATTTTGCTCTGATGGTTTCAACATGTTCTTCATCACGATTCCATACATAAGCACCAAGCACCCTGTTACCTGGGCGAGCCAATTTGCGCGTGGTAATTAAGTCAATCGCATTGTAACGTTCTAGTACTTGTATGTTTGGGTGATCGATAGCTTGTTGTTGTAATGTAATTTGCACCGCTTTACCGGTGGCATCAGCAGCATGTAAAATGCGCCGGTGGCTATGTCCACCTTCACGGGTCAAGTGATAATGGGCTGTGCTATCGTCACCGGTAACGGTTTCTTCTTTATCAAATGCGACACCACAATTAATTAACCATTCCATTGCACTTTTTGCGTTTTCTGCGGTGTATGTCACTACAGATTTGTCGCATAATCCAGCTCCAGCGATTAAGGTGTCGTTTACATGTGATTCAATTGTGTCATCTTCATCAAAAACAGATGCAATTCCACCTTGGGCGTACAAGGTTGACCCTTCTGATAGTGGGCCTTTAGAAAGAAGAATTACTTTTGATTTTTCAGCAAGATGTAGTGCTAAAGTTAGTCCTGCAGCGCCGCTGCCGATGACCAAAATGTCAGATTGGTGTTCAACTGCTTGTTTCATCAGGTATCATGATATGGTTTAGTGGTTTGATCATAGTAAAACAAATTTCTTTAGCAGGGTACTTTTACAGCGTATTTTATTTGATTTTGCTTATATATTTTATTTATAAGTAAAATAAATTAACTTTTTTTAATTCAATATCGAACTTTCTTCATATCAGTAGGTCTATTTATATGAACAGGATTCGAGCGACTGAGTAATCAGTGTGACAGATTTAGGAGTAGTCAGCTCGGATGAGTGGACAATATAGTGATCAACAATTAGTTGAGCGAGTGCAGCAAGGCGATAAAAACGCATTTAACCTGCTAGTGCTGAAGTACCAAAATAAAGTGATGAGTTTAATTTCCAGATATGTGCGCAATCAAGCGGATGTTGCGGATGTGACACAAGAAGCCTTTATTAAAGCCTATAGAGCGTTAGCCAATTTTCGGGGTGAAAGTGCATTTTATACTTGGTTGTATCGCATTGCGGTAAACACTGCAAAAAACCATCTTACGTCGCAAGGGCGCAGAGCACCTGCAAACGATGTCGATATAGAAGATGCAGAATATTATGAAGGCAGTGATGCGTTAAAAGAGTTTGCATCACCAGAGCGATTACTAATGAAAGATCAAATGAGTAAAGTGATCTTTGATACGCTCGATACTCTGCCTGAAGAGTTAAAAATGGCCATATCGCTCAGAGAGCTAGAGGGAATGAGTTATGAAGATATTGCCAATATAATGGATTGTCCCGTCGGTACGGTAAGATCTCGAATCTTTCGTGCTCGAGAAGCAATCGACAAACAGCTCCAGCCTTTGCTGGAAAAGTAATAGCCTTAATCTTAGATAGGTGAATAATGCTTAAATCAAGTCAAGAGTGGGTATCTGCATCAGTTGATGGCGAAGTTGATGATAAAACATTGGCACAACTTTCTGCTGACGTTGATTCACATGATGAATGGCAACGCTATCACATGATAGGCGATGCAATGCGCGGTGAGACACCGGCAACCATTGACTTAGACCTTTTTGCTAGCATCGCAGCAGCAATTGAGCTTGAGCCAACAATTATAGCGCCTCAAGCCAAGCAGAGTGAATTAGCCGAGCAAGCTGGAACACAACAGCGAGCTGCATCGGGTTCAAACGTGGTACCATTTTTCAAACAGTTTGGCCAATATGCTATTGCTGCAACGGTTGCCATGGTTGCCATTGTTGGAGTACAAAACTATGATCAAAGTAATGATCCAGAGTCACCATTGCCAGTATTAATGACACGTCCTTTAGTGGGTAGTGTGTCTCCGGTAAGTTATCAAACTGGTGCAGTGAAAAATCAACAAAATTATTCTGATCAACAAGTGATAGAACAGCGTCGCCGTATTAACTCTTATATTCAAGATCACATGCTGCAACAACGTTTAAACCCAGGTGTTGCTGTTGATGATAATCGCGTGCAAGATGCTGCGGTAAATCCATAATCCATCGGCAGAAACCTTGTCTTACCATTTTAGGAGTTAGCTTGCGCCTTATCCTGCTAGCACTGTTAGTGTTAACCTTTCCAACACACGCTGAAGATGATTTATCTGCTAAAGCTTGGCTTAATAATATGAGCCAAGCAATGCGCGTTAAGCAATTTAAAACCTCTATTATTCAGCTACAAGCCGATCATATTCGTCCGCTTGTTTACATTCATGGCATTGTCGATAATAAAGAAATCGCATTACTTGAATACCTAAATGGCCCGCCTAAAAGTGCTGTTAGAGTGGGTAATACGGTTACGTTTATAGAACATGACCAATCGGCTTACAGCGTTCAAGCCCCTCGTATTCAGGGGATTTGGCCTGCTGCTTTAGCGGGAGACTTACACCAGCTCGAAAAAGGCTACCAATTTGTAAAAGGTGGCCGCGGACGTATTGCTGGACGCCCTGGGCAAATGATCCGTTTATTGGCTAATGATGATAATCGTTATGACGCTCAAGTGTGGATCGATATGGACACTTATCTGCCATTACGTTTTGATACCCTTAATAAAGACAAACAATTACTTGAACAAACCATGGTCATTGAGCTGATTGAATTAGCCGAGCCTGCGAAAATTTTAATTGAAGCCGCAAAGCAAGAGTGGCCAGCAGTAATGAACCAAGCGGAACGCACTGATGGCAAAAACTGGCAATTTACTTGGTTACCAGAAGGATTTGATGTCGTTGTTCGCGATCATCATCGGTTGATTGGTAGTCACGAGCCCGTTGAGTATGTTGCCTTAACAGACGGATTGGCTAATATTTCTGTTTATGTTGCGCGAGCGGGAGACAATCCAATGCCGAATGAATTACTTATTCGTAATGGGTTATCTATGGTCGTTGTTAAAGTCGGTACGCTTGAGGTGGTTGCTATTGGTAAAGTGCCTTCAGAGACCTTAGACAAAATTGCCAATAGTTTAGTGTTGAAATAAACCTTAGCTTATTGATTTGTAAGCCGTGACATGATGCTATTGTGTTGCGGCTTACGTGTTTTTATGATGAGCCATGAGCGATATAGCTTAGGCATAAACTGACTTAGCCAATGATGGTCATTGTGCTAAAATACCAACATATTTATTGGTCGAGTGTGTTAAATGAATAAGCATATATCTGAGTCATCTACTTCTGCAATGATGGAAGAAATTGCCCGCGTGGTTGATTATCAACAAGGCTGGGTCACCGTTGAAGTAGAATTAAAAAGTGCTTGTAATCATTGTGCCAGCAGTGAAAATTGCGGTACTTCAACCATCGCCAAGGCCTTTTCGGTTCATACTCAGCGTTTTTCATTACCCAGTGAGAAACCTTGCCGTAGCGGTGATTTGCTTAAAATTGGCTTGCCTGAAAGTGTGATCATCAAGGCGGCTGCATTAGTCTATTTGTTGCCATTATTAGGCATGTTTCTATCGGCCATTATTGGGCATATGCTGGCCGCGGGTTTAGGGCTAAGTACCAATGGTTTTGCAATGGCTTTTGGGGCTTCAGGGGCGTTGGTAGCATGGTTTGTCGGCAAACACTTTGCTACCCAACTTGAAGCACTCGCTACGCCTGTGATCATCACCTATTTAGGCCAAGAAGTAGGGATTATTAGCGCGACTCGTTAGTCATGGTTCATTAGTGATTGTTCATCAGATATTACGACGATATATTTTCGGTGCAGTTTGAATGATCATTAACGATAGGCATACTGCTCAATCGCACTAGCATTCTGCTCAATCGAACTAAGAGTATGCTGATCTAGCCATTAATCCCATCAAGAGATGCTTAAAAACTGCTTTTTATGACCAATAAATATACCCAAACAGATACTATTAATTAATCTGATTGGTATTACCCCCCTAATCAGGTACACTTTGTCACCTTAATTTTCATCATTTTAGTAGTAGTCATTGCAGCATAATGAAACACATTAGAAACTTCTCGATTATTGCCCATATCGACCATGGTAAATCAACTTTATCCGATCGCCTTATTCAGGTATGTGGCGGCTTAACTGACCGTGAAATGGCTGCACAGGTTTTAGATTCAATGGATCTAGAACGTGAGCGTGGCATTACGATTAAAGCCCAAAGTGTCACCCTAGATTACCATGCAAAAGATGGTAAAACTTATCTACTTAACTTCATTGATACACCTGGCCACGTAGACTTTTCTTATGAAGTTTCACGCTCTCTGGCTGCTTGTGAAGGTGCATTGTTAGTAGTTGATGCTGGTCAAGGCGTAGAAGCTCAGACATTAGCAAACTGCTATACCGCACTAGAGATGAATTTGGACGTTGTTCCAGTATTAAACAAAATTGACTTACCTCAGGCTGAACCTGACCGTGTCGCCGCTGAAATTGAAGATATTGTTGGTATTGCAGCCATCGATGCAGTGCGTTGCTCGGCAAAGACAGGGGTGGGTGTTGATTTAGTATTAGAAGAAATTATTGCCAAAATTCCACCTCCAGAGGGTGATGAGACTGCACCATTACAAGCGCTGATTGTCGACTCATGGTTTGATGCATATCAGGGTGTCGTGTCTTTAGTCCGTATTAAGAATGGCGTACTTAAGAAAGGTGACAAATTCAAAGTGATGTCCACAGGACAAAACTATAACGCCGATCGCATCGGGATTTTTACACCAAAAGAAAAAGACAAAACAGAGCTTCGTGCCGGTGAAGTGGGTTATGTGATTTCTGGTATTAAAGAAATTCATGGTGCGCCAGTGGGCGATACCTTGACCCATGCAAAAAATGGTGCAGATAAACCTTTACCTGGGTTTAAGCGCGTTAAGCCGCAGGTTTATGCCGGTGTATTCCCAATCTCTACCGATGAATATGAGAGCTTCCGCGATGCGTTGAATAAATTAAGTTTAAATGACGCATCACTGTTTTTTGAACCTGAAACATCCTCCGCGTTAGGTTTTGGTTTCCGTATCGGTTTCCTTGGTCTACTCCACATGGAGATTGTGCAGGAGCGCTTAGAGCGCGAATACGATCTCGATTTGATCACCACAGCTCCCACCGTAGTTTACGAAGTTATTATGAACAGTGGTGAAACTGTTTATGTTGATAATCCATCGGATTTACCTGCGCTGAACAACATCGAAGAAATTCGTGAACCGATTGTTGAAGCCAATATATTAGTGCCAAAAGAGTACTTAGGTAACGTGATTACCTTGTGTATTGAAAAGCGTGGTTCACAAACTAATATGGTATATCACGGTAATCAAGTGGCGGTTACTTATCACTTACCGATGGCTGAAGTGGTCATGGATTTCTTTGACCGTCTTAAGTCAACGAGTCGTGGTTATGCATCATTAGAGTATAACTTTATTCACTTTGAACCTGCGGACATGGTGCGATTAGATATTTTAATCAACAGCGATCGTGTTGATGCGTTAGCGATGATTATTCACCGCAGTAATATTCGTCATCGTGGTTTAGCTTTGGTTGATAAGATGAAAGAGCTGATCCCTCGACAAATGTTTGATATTGCGATTCAGGCTGCTGTTGGCAGTCAGATTATCGCTCGTTCAAGCATTAAAGCATTGCGTAAAGACGTTACCGCTAAGTGTTATGGCGGCGACGTATCGCGCAAGAAAAAACTGCTTAACAAGCAGAAAGAAGGTAAAAAGCGCATGAAGCAAGTCGGTAACGTTGAGGTGCCACAAGAGGCATTTTTAGCAGTTCTGAAGCTAAATAATTAATAATAATTAATTAAGTTAATGTGCAGAATAACGCCGCGTATTGCGGCGTTATCGTTATTTTCACGATATATTATGTAACACTCAACTGGGTGAATGTTTATACGTTTATCACCATACTTGATTGAGTTATTCTAAGCCTTGGCTCAAGCCATATGGATCCAACACACCCAGCAGGAGATAAATTAGTAATGGCAGCCTATTTTTCGCTTATTTTAGTGCTCGTAACCTTAGTCAGCGGTCTTATTTGGTTAATTGATGTGGTTTTTTTCGCGCCTAAACGCCGTGAAAATTTATTAGTTGCACATGCCAATTCGACGGAGTTGAGTGCCGATGCCATCGATAAAATCATTCGTGAACCTGTGCTAGTTGAAACTGCGCATTCTATTTTTCCGGTGATCGCGTTTGTGATGATTTTACGGTCATTTATTTATGAGCCATTTCAAATCCCATCGGGTTCTATGATGCCAACATTGTTGGTGGGGGATTTTATTCTGGTAGAGAAGTTTAGTTATGGGTTACGCGATCCAGTATGGCGCAGTAAACTCGTTGAAATTGGTGAGCCAGAACGCGGCGATGTTTTTGTCTTTAAATACCCAGAAAACCCAAAAATTGACTATATAAAGCGTGTAGTCGGATTGCCGGGTGACAAAATTATTTACCGTAATAAACAGTTAATGATCCAAGGTCCGTGTGACACAGGCATCGATTGCCCAGCACCAAGAGTCATTGCTCATACTGAAATTAATCGGGGTGAGTTTAGCCAGGATAATGTGCCGCTTATTCGGTTAAGTGAGCAATTAGGCGACGTTAAGCATGATATTTTGATGAACCCGTCACGTCCTGATTTTAGACAACACTTTTATCCTCAAGCTGGCCTTCCTGTGGGTGAGTTTTTGGTGCCTAAAGGCATGTATTTTGCGATGGGTGATAATCGCGATAACAGTACCGATAGTCGTTTTTGGGGCTTTGTACCGGAAGAAAATCTTGTCGGAAAAGCTGTCGCCATTTGGATTAGTTTTGAATTTGATAGTAAGCCGAGTGATTGGTTACCGACGTGGGTACCGACCGGCGTGCGTTTTGATAGAGTAGGTGGAATACATTGATGGAACCCATTAAAAATTTGCCGCGTTTGTGCCGTACTTTAGGTTATGAATTTAGTAATATTGAATTACTTATCCAAGCACTAACACATCGTAGCGCAGCAAATAAACATAATGAGCGTTTAGAGTTTTTAGGCGATTCGATTTTGTCGATAGCCATTTCAGATGCCTTGTATCATCAGTTTCCAAAGGCGACTGAAGGTGATTTAAGCCGCATGCGCGCCACCTTGGTTAAAGGTGACACGCTGACATTAATTGCCATAGAATTCAAACTGGGTGATTATTTGTATTTAGGCCCAGGTGAGCTCAAAAGTGGTGGCTTTAGACGCGAATCTATTTTAGCTGATGCAGTAGAAGCCATTATTGGTGCGGTCTACCTCGATGCTGATATTGAAGTTTGCCGTAAGCTATTACTATCATGGTATAAAGAGCGTTTAGCTGAGATAAAACCGGGTATTAATCAAAAAGATCCGAAGACAATTTTGCAAGAACACCTACAAGGTTTTAAAAAGCCATTACCTGATTACCAAGTTGTAGCGGTAGACGGTGAAGCTCATGACCAAACCTTTACGGTAGAATGTCGAATTAGTGAATTAGATAAAGTTGTCACTGGTGTGGCAAGTTCAAGAAGAAAAGCTGAGCAGCTTGCTGCAGCTCAGGTATTGGAGCTACTGAATAAATGATCAAGAAAACAGACTTGCCAGCAGGTGATAGCCAAGAACCTAGCTTAGATGAACTGCTGGCAAGGATGAACCAAGCAGCACCAATCGCCACGGCGAAATACGATGTGACCTATTGTGGCATGGTAGCCATTGTCGGTCGTCCTAATGTGGGAAAATCGACTCTTTTAAACAAGTTACTTGGCCAAAAAGTCAGTATCACGTCGAAAAAACCCCAAACGACTCGTCATCGTATTATGGGCATTCATACTAATGGCCCAAGTCAAATTGTATTTATTGATACCCCAGGCCTGCACATTGAAGAAAAACGCGCGATTAACCGCTTAATGAATCGTGCTGCTGCCAGTTCATTAGCCGATGTTGCTATGGTTATTTTTGTTGTGGATGGCATGACGTGGACTGCCGATGATGAGATGGTGTTACAAAAAATCCAACATCGTAATGATGATCGTAAAATCATCTTAGCCATTAATAAAGTTGATAATATTAAAGATAAAGAATCATTATTCCCTTATTTAACTGAATTGGCTAAAAAGTTTGATTTTGATGAGATTTTGCCAATATCAGCCACCAAAGGCACCAACGTGCAGCGCATTTTAGATATGGCACGAGAATCATTACCTGCAGCGCCATTTTACTTCCCTGAAGATTATGTGACTGATCGCTCGCAACGATTTATGGCATCAGAAATTGTCCGTGAAAAACTGATGCGTTTTCTAGGCGACGAACTGCCATATGATGCGACAGTAGAAATTGAACAGTTTAAAATGATGGAAAATGGTGTTTACCAAATCAACGCGTTGATTTTAGTTGAACGTGAAGGCCAAAAACGTATGGTCATTGGTAATAAAGGTGAGCGAATTCGGACTATTGCCACTCAAGCCCGACTCGACATGGAAAAATTATTTGATAATAAAGTGTTTCTTGAGGTATGGGTGAAAGTGAAATCTGGCTGGGCTGATGACGAACGCGCATTGAGAAGTCTAGGTTATGGCGAAGACTAAATCGTCTTTAGTATTTTTGATTATTTGCTTTTAGGCATGGCCACCATGAAACGTGGCTATGTGCTTCATCATCGTCAATTTCGAGAATCGAGCGTGATTGTTAATTTGCTGGTCGAGGGCGTTGGACGTGTCGATGCCATCACTCGAGTCGGTTCAGGTAAACGGTCGATTAAAAGTATTTTACAACCTTTTCAACCGCTAATAATCCAATTTAGTGCTCAATCGGAAGCCAGAAACCTAGGTTTAAAAACCATTACCCAAATTGAATCAGCAGCACCAGCTATACCTTTAAGTGGTAATAGTCTGTATTCTGGTTTTTATCTAAACGAGTTATTGGTTCGTCTATTATCGGTGGAACACCAAGCTGAAGGGTTATTTTTAGACTATCACCGTGCGTTACTGGCGTTAGCCAAACAGTTTTGCTCAAGTCACCTGCGTTATTTTGAAATGGCACTGTTATTAGAGCTAGGTGCATTGCCATCTCTTGCCCATGACACTCAAGGTGACTCATTAGATTGCCGTTGTCACTATCGGTTTATTGCACAAAGTGGTTTTATCCCTGTGGTAACAACCCAAGCGTCATCTTTTTCTCATGGCAAAGGCTGTTTATCTGGCTCAATGTTGCTAGCATTGGCATCGCAAGATTTACAACCTGAACAGTTTAATCAAGCCAAAGGGTTAATGCGGTATTTACTGACGCCATTGCTGGGTAATAAGCCACTATTAAGTAGGCAATTGTTCGCTAAGAAAGCCGATTAGTATAGAGAATTTCGTAAACTGAATACGCAAACCGAGCACGATCTCATTCGTGTCTAAACCTTGGTGAGCATATGTCGTTATTGTGTTATTTATTACCTTAAGGAGCTCGATGTGAGCGGAATACTGTTAGGCATTAACATCGATCATATCGCGACACTGCGTCAGGCTCGCGGTACTCACTACCCCGATCCGGTGCACGCCGCGGCAGTGGCAGAGCATGCTGGTGCAGATGGCATTACTATACATCTACGTGAGGACCGACGTCATATTCAAGATCGTGATGTGTATTTGTTAGCAAAAACATTGAAAACGCGAATGAACTTTGAGTTTGCTGTCACGGAAGAAATGATCGCCATTGCCTGTGATATAAAACCTGCTTACGCTTGTTTAGTGCCAGAGAAGCGTGCAGAGCTGACGACTGAAGGTGGTCTTGATGTTGCTGGTCAGTTAGAGAAGGTTAGTTTAGCCGTCATCCGTTTAGCCGCAGCAGGCATTAAAGTGTCATTGTTTATCGATGCTGATAAAAGCCAGATTGATGCCGCCGTTGCTTCTGGTGCACCCTATATCGAAATTCATACGGGTTGTTATGCAGATGCCAAAACCGATGCACAACAGGCTGTTGAATTAGCTCGTATCATCGAAATGGCAAAGTATGCCCATAGCCAAGGATTGGTCGTCAATGCCGGTCATGGTTTGCATTACCATAATGTTAAAGCGATTGCGGCAATACCAGAGCTTTATGAGCTTAATATTGGTCATGCTGTCATAGCAAGGGCGGCAATTGATGGCTTAGACACTGCCGTTAGAGACATGAAAGCATTGATGCAAGCTGGGCGTAGAGGCGAGTAATGGCCATTGTGGGAATTGGGACTGATATTGTTGAGATAGAGCGCATTCGCGAGCAACAAACTCGCTTGGGTGACAAACTGGCCAAAAGGGTGTTAACGCAAGCTGAGTTAGCTGTGTATTGCGCTTCTACATTACCGGAGCGTTACCTTGCTAAGCGTTTTGCTGCTAAAGAAGCTGCTGCCAAAGCCTTAGGTACTGGGATTGGACGTGGCGTATCATTCCAGCATATTCACACCAGCAATGATGAATATGGTGCACCTTTGGTGACCTTCACTGAGGGGGCTGCCAAAAGGTTAGCTTTGTTAGGTGGTGTAAAAGGTCACTTGTCTATTGCTGATGAAAAACATTATGCCATCGCAACCGTCATTTTAGAGTCAGCTGATTAGCGCCATCGGCTGACTAACTATCGTTAACAATGAACCGCCTAGAAATTAACCATTCCCATAGCTGCCATCCGCAGTAATCTTAGTCAATCTTCAGCCCTAAATCTTCAGTGTTAAATCTTCAGTCTCAAATCTTCAGGGATAAATCTAAGCCTGCATCAAGGTTAAGCGACAAATGTTTTATGATGTTATTTACTCAGTAAATAAGCTAAATTAACATTAGTATCGAATAGGGACATTTATATGAGCTTGGATATTCGTGATAATCATAAAGATATGGAGCAATGATGAAATCGGCAGTAGAACAACTTTCAACTTATAAAAGTGTGCACTTAAACCCACAAAATATAAAGACGCATTTTGTTGGTGTGCCGATGATTGTTTGGTCGGCATTTCTAATGCTGGGGACACTTCGCTTTGCATGGCAAGATTATCAAGTCAGTCTAGCGATGATATTAGCTGTGGTGGTGTTGTGCTACTACATGGCGCTTCACATGCGCTTAGCACTTGGTCTAGTCTTGTTTATTTTGCCGGTGTTATATACCACCGAGCAGGTTGTTCATACTTCACACCCATTTATGATTGCCATGGGTATTTTTGTGATCGGTTGGATTATTCAGTTCATTGGCCATAAGTTTGAAAAAGCTAAGCCTGCTTTTATGGATGATCTCAATCAACTACTGATAGGACCATTTTTCTTGATGGCAGAATTGTATTTTATGCTAGGTTTGGAAAAAGAGTTAGCCGCCGAAATAACCCCAATAGCACATGAAAAACGCCGTGCGTTGGAGGCTAAACGTCATCCTTAGCGATGAGGCATTAACCGCAATAAAAAAGGCGCATGCTGCGCCTTTTTTATAAGTGATAACCTATTCGTTATCATCAATGAGCTGTAAATTACTCGGTAACACTCTGACTGTTTTAATCATATTATCCGCAACATCGATGACATCTATTTGATAATCAACTATGCGTAAACTAGTATTTGCTACTGGGATCTCTTCGAGGAATTCAATAATCAGACCGTTTAAGGTTTTGGGACCATCAATCGGCAAGTTCCATTTCATTTCTTTATTAAGATCACGAATGTTAATCGTGGCATCAATGATGAAACTACCATCTTGCTGGATATTAATGTCTTCACTGGCAGTGCTAAGCATCGAGGTTGTAAAGTCACCGACAATCTCTTCCAGAATATCTTCCAAGGTTACTAAACCCTGAATATCACCGTATTCATCGACAACAAGCCCAATGCGTTCTTTATTTTGTTGGAAATTAGTCAATTGTACGTTTAGTGGTGTGCCTTCAGGAATAAAGTACAATTCTTTGACCGCACGTAATAATGATGACTTGCTGAATTGTTCTTTTGATTGCAAGCGCAATGCATCACGTAAATGAATAAATCCTACAGCATCATCAATATTGTCTCGATACACCAGTACTCTGGTGTGCGGACTTTGCACCACTTGCTTATTAATCAACTTAAAATCGTCATTGACGTTAATGGCATAAATATCTGAGCGTGAAATCATAATGTCTTCGACAGTGACTTTTTCTAAATCTAAAATCGACAGTAACATTTCTTGGTGACGCTGTGGGATGAGCGCGCCGGCCTCATGCACAACGGTGCGCAGTTCTTCTTGGCTTAATGCATCATTTGTTTTGACGGTTTTTATACCCATCAAACGTAAAAATATCGTAGTAATTAGGTTGATTGCCTTCACTAATGGTGACAGCAAGATTAATAACCAACCTAATAGAATGCTCGAGGGGAATGCAATACGTTCAGGGTGCAAAGCGGCAAATGTTTTTGGTGTCACTTCAGCAAACACCAGTATCACAAGGGTCAATACACCGGTTGCAATCGCAACGCCCATATCGCCAAATAAACGCATTCCAATAATCGTTGCTATTGCCGATGCCAGAATATTAACCAGGTTATTACCGATGAGAATGAGCCCGATGAGTCGGTCAGGGCGATCAAGCATTTTTAACGCACGAATCGCGCCTTTGTGTCCATTAGCCGCAAGGTGTCGTAAGCGGTAACGGTTGAGGCTCATCATTGCAGTTTCCGAGCCGGAAAAGTATGCAGACATTACGATTAAAACCAAAAGGAATATAAGGAGTGCGCTGGTAGATATAGCGTCCAAAAAAGGGGCCCCATGAAGTGGTGTGAAATTGACCAACAGGCCGAATTGTCATTAATTTAACGGCCATTATTTATTATTGGCCGTTAGTGTCAAGTTATCTTGTTAATCTATCAATACAATAGAATAAGTTAATGAACTTATAAACGGTTAAAATTAGTTTAATATCAACTCTTTAACAATTCTCGCACCAAAATAAGCCAGTGAAAGTAAGCTAGCGCCAGAGAGACTGTATATCACTGCGGTACGGATTCTACAGCCAACAGTATATTGTTGCCACAACATAATCGCGTAAACGATCCAAGCGATCATGGATAATATGGCCTTATGCCCTTTACCGTCGCCAAACATATCGTCTAAAAATATAAACCCAGTCACGAGTGACAAGCTCAATAAAATAAATCCAATAATGATGAGATGGTAAAGCTGTTTTTCTACCGTCATTAATGGCGGCATTGCAGGGCTCATCATCATCTGCTTTTTCTTAAGTTTATTTTGGATTAACCACAGTTGAATGGCGTACATTGCCGCTATCATCAAAGCACTGTAAGCCATGAGTGATAAAATAATATGAGCCAGAATTTCAGGGTGCAAATCAAAATGAATAATATATTGCGGTGGTAGTAACCATAAAAGCGCTACCGATAAAATTGAGCAGGCGTAAACAACGGGTACAACAATGATGACTTTAAGTTTCGGCATCGTAATGGTAAACGTTAATGCAATAATCCAGTTAACCAATGAAATCACATTGGTTAAACTAAAATTTTGTCCATCGACGGTAAAAATTGCATTTGAAAGTGCAAAACCATGCATGATAACGGCAATACCAGAAGCCACCATGACAGCTTTACGATTCGGCCCTTTTACGTGAAAAAGTCGGCTCGTCACTAAAACTAACGCTAAGCAGTAAAAAAGCATAGCTGCCGCTGAAAAAATAACCATTTAGAATCAACCTATCATAGTAGTTAATGCTGAAAAACTGCGCCCTGATGGTTGAACAATACTACCAAAGCATCACATTTTCATTATTTGTATTAGATTAACATGATCATGGCCTAATATGGCAGTGACCTAAGACGCAAAATTTAACAGTTTCCTGCCTTTAGGGGCAATTAATTTACGTAAAGTTGATTAGTGTTTAAGTTCTTCGTGTTGCAAGTATCGTAATTTAGAGTGGCTTGGGTATAATGGGCTCAATTATTGATATGCTTAAAGAGCCGCCAATGTTTGAAAATTTATCTGACAGACTGTCAAGCACACTAAAAAACATTAGTGGCCGTGGTCGCTTAACAGAAGACAACATTAAAGAAACCCTGCGTGAAGTGCGTATGGCGCTACTTGAGGCGGATGTCGCTTTGCCTGTTGTTAGGGATTTTGTTAACAGCGTAAAAGAACGCGCTGTAGGACAAGAGGTGTCAAAAAGCTTAAGCCCAGGGCAAGCTTTTATAAAAATTGTTCAAAACGAACTTGAAAAAGCCATGGGTGAGTCGAATGAAGCCCTCGACTTAGCGGCAATACCACCGGCTGTGATCATGATGGCGGGTCTTCAAGGCGCGGGTAAAACAACGTCGGTTGCCAAATTAGGTAAGTTTTTACGCACACGTCATAAGAAATCTGTACTTGTGGTGAGTGCTGACGTTTATCGTCCAGCGGCGATTAAACAGCTTGAAACATTAGCCGCAGAGGTTGAAGTTGAGTTCTTTCCGTCTGATGTTAGCCAAAAACCCGTTGATATTGCTAAAGCAGCAATAAGCTATGCAAAATTAAAATTCATTGATGTGGTGATTGTCGATACAGCGGGTCGTCTGCATGTTGATGAAGCCATGATGGATGAGATCAAACAGCTGCATGCCACTGTCAATCCTGTTGAGACGTTATTCGTAGTTGATGCGATGACGGGGCAAGACGCGGCTAATACGGCTAAAGTATTCAATGAAACGTTGCCTTTAACGGGTGTCATCTTGACCAAAGTTGATGGCGACGCTCGTGGTGGTGCTGCATTATCTATTCGCAGTATCACGGGTAAGCCGATTAAATTTCTAGGTGTCGGTGAAAAAACCGATGAATTAGAACCTTTCCATCCTGACCGAATTGCTTCACGCATTTTAGGTATGGGTGATGTACTGTCTTTAATTGAAGAAGTTGAACGTGGCGTCGATAAAGACAAAGCGATGAAATTGGCTTCAAAAGTGAAATCAGGTGGCAGTTTCGACTTAGAAGATTTTCGTGAGCAATTACAGCAAATGAAAAACATGGGCGGAATGATGAACATGATTGAGAAGCTTCCTGGTGTGGGGCAATTACCACCAGAGGCATTGGCTCAAGTTCAAGACGGTAAGATGACTGGACAAATGGAAGCCATCATTAATTCGATGACATTTAAAGAACGTAAAAATCCAGATTTGATTAAAGGATCTCGTAAACGTAGAATCGCCTTAGGTTCTGGGACTCAAATTCAAGATGTAAACCGCTTGTTGAAGCAATTTACCCAAATGCAGAAAATGATGAAAAAAATGTCTGCAAAAGGTGGAATGAAGAAGATGATGCGCGGAATGAGCGGAATGTTACCTCCAGGAATGAAGTTACCTGGTCGATAATATCAGCATCTTTCAAGTACAAAATTAGTTAATCTTAAATTCAATCAGTAGGTTAGGTTATGCTGTTGACTTTATTGCAACAAAACTGGTGAGTTAAAAAACATCAGATTTGGTTGCATTAGTTCAAAAGTCAGGTAAAATCTTCCCGCTTTCTTTCTGGAACTCTTCGCGAACACGGAGTTCCAGTTTTTATTTTTGCTTCTAGCAAATCATTAGAGGAATAAAACGCATGGTCACCATTCGTTTGGCTCGTGGCGGCGCAAAAAAGCGTCCATTTTATAATATCGTTGTTGCTGATAGCCGCAATGCTCGTGACGGTCGTTTCATCGAACGTGTAGGTTTCTTCAATCCATTGGCTCGTGGCCAAGAAGAAACGTTACGTTTAGATCTTGATCGTGTTGAGCACTGGGTTGCTACTGGCGCTGCAACATCTGAGCGTGTTGCAAAACTGATTAAAGACGCGCGTAAAGCTACTGCTTAATCGCGTATAAGGTATAGATAGATGAGTAGTAACCAAGAACTCGTTGTACTGGGTAAATTAGGCTCCAGTCATGGTATTAAAGGTTGGCTAAAAATCACTTCCTATACCGATTCTGTTGAAGGTATTTTCGATTATTCGCCTTGGCTAATAAAAGAACAAGGCGTTTGGCGTGAAGTTAAGGTCGCTCAGTGGCGTTTTCAAGGTAAAGCTGTTGTGGCTGAACTTGAAGGTGTCGCTACCAGAGAAGATGCGCAAATGCTCACGAATTGTGAAATTGCGATCAACCCTGAGCAAATGAAAGAACTCGATGATAGTGAATTCTATCATCGTGATCTTATTGGCTGCGAAGTGACCAATATAAACGGCTATAACATGGGTATTGTTGAGCAGATCGTGGAAACAGGATCAAACGACGTATTACTGGTTAAAGCTAATGCCAAAGATGCCTTCGGCAAAGCGGAACGTATGATCCCCTTTGTCCCTGAGCAGTTCATCAAACAGGTGGATCTGCAAGGGAAACAGATTTTAGTGGATTGGGATCCTGACTTCTAAGTCGAGGTACAACATATGTGGTTAGGGGTAATCACCCTGTTTCCAGAGATGTTTCGTGCTGTTACAGACTTTGGGGTCACGGGTCGAGCCGTGAAAAACGGCCTGCTTGAGTTGCAAACGTGGAATCCTCGAGATTTCACCCATGATAGACATAATACTGTGGATGACCGACCTTATGGTGGTGGACCTGGTATGTTGATGATGGTGCAGCCCTTGCGTGATGCTATCCATGCAGCTAAAGCAGCTGCAGGTGATAGGGCAAAAGTGATTTATCTGTCTCCTCAGGGACGCAAGCTGGATCAACAAGGCGTCACTGAGTTAGCTAAATCAGAACGTTTGATTTTAGTGTGTGGTCGATACGAAGGTGTTGATGAGCGCATTATTCAAACAGAAGTAGATGAAGAATGGTCAATCGGTGATTACGTACTTTCGGGTGGTGAATTACCGGCAATGACGTTAATCGATTCAGTGGCTCGTTTAGTACCCGGTGTACTAGGTAAGCAAGCGTCAGCAGAGCAAGATTCTTTCTCTGATGGTTTACTGGATTGCCCTCATTATACTCGCCCTGAACTATTGGATGGTCTTGACGTACCTGCAGTGCTATTAAGCGGTGACCACGAAAAAATTAGACTTTGGCGTCTACAACAAAGTATCGGAAGAACTTTTTTGAGGCGACCAGAATTATTTGAAAATCTAGCTCTGACTGACGAACAAACGACTTTATTAGCGCAGTTCGTGAATGAAACGGACAAGTCCGCATAGTCAATGCTCAGTTAATACTAGGATGGAGTAATTATGAACAACATCATTAAAATGCTCAACGATGAGCAAATGAAAACAGATGTACCTGAATTTGGTGCTGGTGATACAGTAGTGGTTCAAGTACGTGTAAGCGAAGGTGAGAAAGATCGTCTTCAAGCTTTTGAAGGTGTGGTAATCGCTAAGCGTAACCGTGGTTTGCATTCTGCATTCACAGTACGTAAAACCTCTAATGGCACAGGTGTTGAGCGTGCTTTCCAGACGCACAGCCCATTAATTGCTAGCATCGAAGTTAAGCGTCGCGGACGTGTACGTCGTGCGAAACTGTACTATTTACGTGAGCGTTCAGGTAAGTCTGCACGTATCCGTGAAAAATTGGCAACTAAAAAATAGTTACCGATACAGAATAAAGATGCAGTGTTCGCACAACAACCCGCCGAAAGGCGGGTTTTTGTTTGTGGCGCTTTTAAAAATGTAAAATCGAGAAAGCGAAAAAAGCGCCAGGAGCGGAAAATAAACTAGGCTACAGCTTAGTGCTTAAATAATTTGATTAATATATCAGTGATTAAGTGATTATTTACGCTTTGGCTAAATAAGCCTTGATCTCATTCATTGCTACAGGCATAGTTGCATCTAAGGTGTAATGGTGTAGCGTTACAAAGGTACGATTTGAACGATCCAATACCTAAAAAATAAATCTATTAGTGACCTTTGGTCAGTCGTCAAAAGAGAGTGATAAGTATGCAACAAGATACCATTAATAATGTGCACATTAGTTCAGAGCAAGTGCTAGTGACTCCTGCAGAGTTAAAGCAAGAACTTCCATTATCAACTCATGCTTATCAATATATTCTTAACGCGCGTAAGCAAGTGTCGGATATTGTTCACAAACGTGATAATCGTGTGCTTGTGGTGACAGGCCCTTGTTCTATTCACGATATTGCAGCGGCAAAAGAGTATGCATTAAAACTTAAAAAGTTACATGATGAACTCAGCGATGACTTTTACATCTTAATGCGAGTGTATTTTGAGAAACCGCGCACAACCGTTGGTTGGAAAGGGTTAATCAATGATCCTGATATGGATGAGTCATTCGATGTGGAAAAAGGACTCAGAATGGCCCGTGAGCTTATGATTTGGCTTGCAGAATTAGAGTTACCTATTGCGACCGAAGCACTTGATCCCATCAGTCCACAGTATTTATCTGAGTTGATTACGTGGTCTGCGATTGGCGCCAGAACCACAGAATCGCAAACTCACCGTGAAATGGCTTCAGGTCTGTCTATGCCTGTTGGTTTTAAAAATGGTACCGATGGTAAGTTAGAAGTGGCGATAAATGCACTTAAATCAGCCGCCAGTAGCCATCGCTTTATGGGGATTAATCAAGACGGTCAAGTTGCGTTACTGCAAACCGCCGGTAATCCTGACGGTCACATTATTTTACGTGGTGGCTTAACCCCTAATTATGATGCTGACAGTGTTGCTGTGAGCGAAGCTCAAATTCATAAAGCTAATCTCAGTGCGCGTTTAGTTGTTGATTGTAGCCATGGCAATTCATCAAAAGATCATCAACGTCAAAAAAACGTTTGTGAAGATGTATTTAACCAAATTGAAGCAGGTAATAAATCGATTATCGGTGTTATGCTGGAAAGTAACCTAAATGCTGGTAATCAAAGTGCAGACAAACCCCTTGCTGAACTTAAGTATGGTGTTTCTGTGACTGACGCATGCATTGACTGGGAAACTACTGAAATCATTTTAAAACAAGGCGCTAGCCAGTTGTCTGCAGTATTACCAACGCGTTTTGAGACGCTGCAGGTTGTCAACGGTTAATGGATAAACACATGAACGAAAAAACCACAGCAGGCTTAGAACATCTTCGTGATTTAATTGATGGCGTTGATCAACAATTACTGCATTTATTACGTAAACGCCTCGATTTAGTGGCACAGGTTGGTGCGGTAAAGCACTCGGCAGGTGTGCCCATCTATGCGCCACAGCGCGAAGCATCGATGTTAGCGAAACGTCGAGATGAAGCGCAAAGCATGAATATCTCGCCTCAATTAATCGAAGATATACTGCGTCGACTTATGCGTGAATCTTACCTAAATGAGAAAGATGTGGGGTTTAAGCAGATTAAGCAAGATCTTGGCCATGTAGTGGTGGTGGGTGGGCAGGGCAAACTTGGGCAGTTATTCAGCCAAATGTTAGTTCTCTCCGGTTATGAAGTGAAATGTATTGATAAAAATGATTGGCAAGATTCCGCCGCTATTTTTGATGGTGCTGGACTGGTCATTGTTACCGTACCTATTAATGTGACCTGCGAGGTGATCCGCGACAAGTTAACCCAATTGCCTGAAAATTGTATTCTGGCTGATCTCACTTCTATTAAAGAAGCCCCTTTAGCGGCAATGTTAGCCGCCCATAGCGGCCCTGTAGTGGGTTTGCATCCTATGTTTGGCCCCGATGTTGGTAGTCTGGCCAAACAGGTGGTGGTAGTGTGCCATGGCCGTCATCAAGATGCATATCAATGGTTGCTACAACAGATTGAGATTTGGGGTGCCCGTATTGTCGAAGCTGAAGCTGAACGTCATGATAAAGCCATGCAACTTGTGCAAGCTATGCGTCACTTTTCAACATTTGTATATGGCGTAAACCTGTGTAAAGAAGAAGCTGATATTGATAATTTATTACAGTTTAGCTCCCCTATTTATCGTTTAGAGTTAGCCATGGTTGGGCGTTTATTTGCTCAAGATCCCGAGCTTTATGCCGATATTATTTTTGCGCAACCTGGTAGCCAACACGCGATAAGTGATTATCTCGACAATTATCGTGATGCATTAATTATGTTACAAACTGGTAATAGGCAAGCCTTTGTGGAGCAATTCCAACGTGTCGCTGCATGGTTTGGTGATTTTGCGCCGCAGTTCCAACATGAAAGTCGCACCATGTTGCAATCGGTTAATGATATGAAAAGTAGTTAACCTCTGCTCGGGTTATAAACGCTTATCAAACAGCATTTTGCTCCGCTATTAACGCGTTAATGTGTCTTGTTAGTAGAACAAATAGCATGTTTGATATTGCCGACTTTAAAGAGACTCATTTTTATTAATTTAACCCATCTTTTATCCTAAATTGAGGTAAGTTAGGCTTAAATGAAGTATTATTAATGGGTGTAAATATTGCGAAATAATGACACAAAGCTTATGTTTAGCTACACGATAGCGTGAATAACGTCGTGTTAGATAGGTAATCTTAGTTACCTTTGGAGGATACCCCATGTCGATGATGCCATCGAATATGCTACCTATTCAACAGGTTGAAGATAATTCCTTAGGGCATTGTCTTTATGGTTTAATGAGTGCTTTTCCATTATTTTTTGTACCCGTATTATTGAGTCTTTGGCTTAATTTGATCCAGAAAAACGTTAATCCAGATTCCGTGCTGGGCAGCCATCTGCGTTGGCAACGCATGAGTATTATTGGTTTATGCCCATTTTTTATTGCGGGTTATTGGATCAGTCCATTATGGCTGAGTTTACCCATGTATATACTGGGTGTTAGCTGGTTTAGTTATCGTATTTTTAAAGGCTGGATTAGCCTTAATGATGGTATTGCTGTTTAAGCAAAGATGATGTGGACAAAAAATGCCGAGATAATATCTCGGCATTTTATTTTGTTGATTTAACCTCAACTTAGGGTAAGAGATGGGCTAAAGCGATAAAAAGGGTTTATTCAAGTTGGCAATATCAAATTTGTCCGTTGTTTTGATCGGCGCTTATTATCCCGAACTGAGGTTGATTTAATCTGTCTGGTATAAGTCATGGATCAGATCAGCATGGGACAATTGGTCTTGATGCAAAATGATAATGCCATCGCCTTTTAGCTGCTTAACGGCAATGGCATGAGTACTGATCAGTGCAGGGTTACTGCTAAAACTAGTATTAACGATAACAGGTAAATGACTGCGAGATTTCACTTCAACCAGTCCAGCTAAATCGAGGCTTAACTGCTCAGGGTGAGTGAAACTACGTACGCCTGACTCACACAAGCCTAGTTGTTGATTACCGTGGCTAAGGACAGTGTCAGCTGCTTGTAACCAATCATTGACACTCGCCATGGTGTTTCGTTCTAATATTACCGGTAAATTGACTGAACCTATTAAGGTTAGCATGTCTGGGTTATACATTTGTTTACCGCTTAAGATCAGCATGTCTGCTAATTGACTCGCAATAATAAATTCTTGTTCTTGATCTATCTGCATTATGCACAATAGACCAGCTTGCTTAATGACCTTTGCATGTTGTTTTAACTGTGGTTCATTGAGTTGTTGTTTCAAATCATTTAATACAATGGCTTGAAAACCTGATTCCTTGATGTTCTTAGCTTGGGTTGCCAGCTCGGTATTATCAATCGGTAAGTTGATTTGGTGCAATGCGCTAAATTGTCCAGCACCTATTTGTAAATGTTGGCAGAACAACTGAGTATCTTGTGATTTATAGTCGCGTGAATGTTTTGCTTGGCTGCTTGGCAAAGGTTTGAGCGGCTCTTGTTTTGAACTACCAGGTTCAATCAACAACTGAGCTTGCGATAATTGTGTCGGCTTAACGGTTTCACATGGATAGCAGCCTAATACTTTGATAAAACGGGTAAGGCGTTCTAGCTCTTTAATCGCTTGTTGTACCTCAGTAGTGGCTAAATTGCCATCGATATCGAGGTAAAACATTTCTTCCCATGGCGTACCAGGGATCGGGCGAGATTCTAATTTACTCATATTTAAATTATGTGCTTTCAGTACCAGTAACGCTTCCACTAGTGCTCCAGGTTTTTGTCCTGTCGCCATAATCAAGGTCGTTTTTGCCGGTAGCTGAGAGGGAACCGCTGAGGCTTTTCTGGCGACGACGATAAAACGACTTTGGTTAATTTTTTGGTTTGCCAAACCTTGTTCAATTGCAATCAGCTGGTATAAGGCTCCGCCTTCAGCACTGCCTATGGCCGCCACAGTATTGCTGTCCGCCTCGATAACTTTAGTCATGGCTTCAGCACTACTAGAACAATATTCGAGTTTAATATGGGGATGCTGGCTTAAGTAACGACTGCATTGGCTGATCGGCTGCGGATGAGCGTAAATAGTCTTGATATCAGTTAGTTTGCTGTCTGGCTTAGTGAGCAAGCAATGACTCACTTCTATTGTGGTTTCGCCCACAATCGATAGCGTTGTATGTTGCAGTACGTCATACACTTCATTGATAGATCCTGAAGAGGTATTTTCGATCGGCAAAAAACCATAATCGGCATGACCAGATTCGACGGCATTAACAATGTCATCAAAACTTTGGCAACCAAAATCAAGCATTTCTACTTGGCGGCGAGAGCAGTAACGGCTGGCCGCTAAGAAAGAATAAGACCCTCGCGCACCTAAGTAAGCAACGGTATATTGCTGCTTTTGAGTGTCAGGATTTGCTCTGCCGTGAAGATAAGTTTGTTGAAATAAAACTGAGTCTTCAATAATGCTTTGATAAAGGGAGATGACAAAGTGAGCATCGAGACCTTGTTCACGTCCTTGTTGCACTAGTCGCTCAAGCAGTTCTTTTTCTCGTTGCGTGTCTCGTATCGGTCTAACATCAATTTCTTTACTGCGTGCAACATTTAAGCTCAATTGGCGGCGTTTAGATAACAGCTCTAACAGCGCTTTATCAAGAACAGTGATCTGTTCGCGAGTTTGACTTAACTCTGGTGGTTTTTGCATATTGACCTCAATGTAACGCTACAAACTGACATATTGGAAGATACGGCAGTGTTAATAAGACAAAAAAGCCTCCCAGTTGGGAGGCTTTAGAATTTTCATTTTCGTTTTTACACAGAAAATCCGCCTCCGAAGGTGGGCTGAATAAAAAAGAAAATAAAAAGACTGAGTATTTGTTTGTTCATGGATTAAAAATAAAGCTCCGACAGACGACTGTCAATGTAAATTTATTCATCAAGGTATTAAGTATCTGATTATAGACAAAAGAAAGCGCACCCGAAGGTGCGCTGGTGAAAGATAAATAATATCAAGCGGCGTTTTCCTCCTTATAGACATACTCAAATTCGCTTTCTGTGTCATTTGGTAATGATACATTACGTTGAGCCTGGGGTTTATGGGTCAGGCGATTTAGCTGTTTTTCCAGCTTTTGTCCCATTGCAGTAATCGCTGCGTATAGGTTTTCTCTTTTTGCCTGGGCGAATAACTCTCCACTAGGTAATCCAACTGATGCCTCTATTTTAAACAACTGCTTTTCTTGGGTGATAATAACGTGCGGGTTAATTAAATGAATATCATGTCGACTTAATTTTTCTAATCGTCCTTCGATACGTTCGCGGATAAGGGCAGTGACTTCAAGTTGTTTGCTAGTGATTTTCAGCATATTTCGAACCTTCTTGTTGTTTGCTTAACTCCAGATTACCAAGATTAACCATGTGAATTGTGATCTATGTCACACTTTTGCCGACTGTAACGTTCGAGTGATGCATATTTGATCGCTTAGACATTTTGGACAAAAAAGACCTAAAATATGCTTGTAATGCTGTGTATATAGGCTCATATTTGAATGGATAAGTTAACACTTAATTAGTCTTCAAAGTCATTGTTACTATTTTGGTAACGACAGTACAAGGGTTAAGTCTGGCCTATTGCTGTTCACAACTGCACTAGATACACATTCTAAGTGGTATTTTTCCGCCATGACAAAAAGGTCTCTGAATTTTTTTTCATTCCTCTTTTCACTGTGTTCTTTCTCGGTAACCCCCCCTATATTTGTCCAGTCGTTAGTCAGATAAAGAAACAAAATCATCATTATGTCTATTAGTTTGTAAACTACTTGCTTTGTTTATTACTGATGAGTTTATAATTTGCCAGCAAAACAATAGTATTAAGCAGGTTATTAGTGAGTATAGAACAACAAAAAATAAAGGTATGGGATTTTCCTACACGCTTTTTTCATTGGGCAATGGTACTTTTACTCGGTGGCTTATGGTGGACAGCTGACGTGGGTGAGATGCAATGGCATCAAGTATTGGCTTATGTATTAATGGGCTTAATCGGATTTAGATTGATTTGGGGACTTGTTGGGAGTGAAACTTCTCAATTTAGACATTTTGTTGTCTTGCCTAAGCAAGTTATCAGCTACGTAAAAGCTCAACCAAAACCTTCGACACTGGGCCATAATCCATTAGGTGGTTATATGGTGGTCGTGTTGCTAAGCATTCTTGTGCTGCAATTAACCACAGGGCTATTTGCCACCGATGAAATCTTTACCGAAGGTCCATTGATGTATCTTGTGTCGTCTGATATTGCAGGGTGGTTAACATGGCTACATAAAACCAATTTTAATCTTATTCTAGCTTTGGCTGCGCTGCATATCATTGCCGTGATAGTGCATGTTTTTAAGGGCGACAATATACTTAAAGCCATGTTCAGTGGTTATAAACAAATCAACAAGCAGGTAACGTCACCAACATTACGCTCACCTTGGATGGCATTAGTGATTGTATTCGTTATCTTTGCATGTATTTGGTGGCTATTACTCGAACCTGTGGTCAGTTACTTATAAGTTCAGCTTTATTACCAGCCAATAAAACGCCCATATACATGGGCGTTAATCATTTTACTATTGAACTGAGTTGCGGTTACTCAAGCTAAACTTACCAATCAAATGAGTGACAGGCTAACTTAGCGCCTTGTCACGTTAGTCTTTTTTGTAGACATCGTGACACCCTTTACAGCTTTTGCCTGTGTTAGTAAACGCTTGTTTAATGTTGTTTTCATCAGTTGTTTTAGCTGCAACGGCTAAAGCCGCGGCATTATCTTGAAATGCTGTCATTTTGCTATCAAAATCGGCCTTATCTTGCCAAATTTTTGCTAGCGCTTCAGTATCGCCTTTATCAGAACCGGCAATAAAACCTTCATGAGGTATTTTAGACAGTGCTGCAACATTATCAGCACGAGCACTAAATACAGCTGCATCAAAAGGCTTTTTACCTTTTAGCATCGCACCCATATCACCAAAGTTATAAGCAATTAAGCCAAAAGCCGCTTGGCGATATTCAATGGCATCTGCAGTTTCTTCGAAATTGTTGGCAAACACTGCGGGGATCATCATTGCGGTTACTGCAACGGTTAGTAATATTTTTTTCATCGTTATCCTTCACTTTTTTGTGGATGGTACCGGTTCCATTAGCACTAAATACCCACTTAGTTATGCTAAATCTTATGCAACTGTGCTAATACTAAATGTTAGCTAAATTTTTAACACTAAGTTATGAGGGTATTTATCCTATTCTACACAATTTTATTATCACTTTGTGATATGTTTTATCAACAGCTTACAACAGCTCTATTCATTTTTTATGACACGTTGATCGGGAGTAGTTTTGCACATCGGCGTTATTCCTTGGTACAATTGTAATGTCTGGGCATTACTAAAAAGAGAAAAATAATGCGTGCCAATTGGAATTTAGTGGTAGAAAAAATATTAACCCATGCAAACGAAGATGATTTGTCTGTGTTGTTTCATTTATTATTAACTGAAGAAGAGCGGAGTGCGGTGTCTGGGCGTTTGCAGGTGTTTCAAACGTTATTAGCAGGGGAGTTGAGCCAGAGACAAATTGCTGCAGATCATCAAGTGAGTATTGCAACGATTACACGGTGTTCAAATTATTTAAAAAATATGCCGACAAATCAAAAAAACTTAGTCAAAAAATTGATTCTGGATTAGCTAAGATGCAAAGTCATAATCCTACCGCAATACCTTGCTAGTGACGATAATGCTAGAGCATCTTTAAGGTCCAGCTCAATAAACATGGTTAATACTGTAGTGTTTAAAAAAATGGGCTACGGCTCAACAAGAGATATGCATACCCCTTTGAGCCTATCGTATGCTGCGAACTACCAATCCAACACCAATCGACTTTAGTTACCCATAGTTGAGCTTAAGTCGCGAGTGATTAATTTATCAGGTGCTAATACCTTTGTTTTACCAAGCGACGCTATTTTCAAAGCGTCATCACAGTAACCGGTTATTGGCTAATGCCTCGCGGTAATCGGTGATGACGATAACTTAAACGACTTAAGAATAGGTATCCGCCATAGGTGGTTAAACACAAGGCAAAAAGTGTGCTGGAATTTTTTGGGTAGAAATTATAAAGACTCGCGGCTATCAATACATAAATAAATGGCAGTAATCCATAGAGTGTTTCAGGCATAAATCCTGATTTTCGCTTACGTTTAGGATCCGTGCGGCGATTTTTTGATCGTAAAGTATAGATATACGCGCCATATAAGTACACCACCACAGAAGCGATCAGTACATAATTGGGCTCAAGCAGGAAAATACTTACGCAGCCTATAATCATGTAAGTGAAAGGCAGCGATTCGTATAGCGGTTTAATTAACATAAGCACTCCGTCGCTATGTATTAATTCTTATATAGAGGTCAATTAATAAGGATTATGCTGCCTCTGTTGTCCCTAACGGCAGCATAATAAATCTTACTAGTTGATATGATTTATGCTCAGACTATAACCTAAACAAAAAGGCACTGCCTAGTAACTAGGCAGTGCCTTACAACGTTTCAATCTTTCTACTGACAAATAGACATTAAATATGGGACGTACAACTTGGTTGTCTATTTATCCGACGATGAGTTAACTACAGCCACAGCCGCCATTGCCATCACAGCCAGGTTTTTCTTCACCGCATGATTCATGGGCATCATCGTGTCCATGGCTACCACATCCGCCTTCAGCATGGATATGTCCATGAGATAGCTCATCTGCAGTGGCTTCTCTTACAGCGAGAACTTCAACACTAAAGTTAAGTGATTGGCCCGCTAGAGGGTGATTACCATCAACAACAATGACATCGTCTTTTACTTCAGTCACTTGAACCGGGCGTTGACCCATTTCAGTTTCAGCGATAAAACGCATACCTGGAACGATATCTTCGACATCACCAAATGCACTGACAGGAACTTCTTGCTTTAAGCTAGGATGATATTCGCCATAAGCTTGTTCCGCAGGGATCTTCGCCTCAATGCTTTCACCAGCAGTTTTACCTTCTAAAACTGATTCAAGTCCAGGAATTAAATTTTCAGTTCCATGTAAGTAAACCATTGGCTCACTTTCAAATGAACTTTCAACTAATAAACCTTGCTCATCAGATAAACGGTAATGAATAGTGACCGCCGCATGTTTTGTAATTTTCATATCGCCTCCAATTGTAATGTGATCATGATAGCGTATTTTGCTATCAGGCTGCGATGGATAACATCAGTTTTTGCTTATTGAATCACAGCTTTTTTTATTTTGTATTGTGCTGCATGTTTTATGGTACTGATGTTGAAATTAACTCATCTTAATTGTGGTACAAGTTGATAAGACTTTTAAATCATCTTGGTAACACATTTATCGGCAATACTTTAACGGTTACATATTATTCAATCCTTTGTATTTATTGTACTTTATTGATTTTAGCGCCTTTATCGACGTTGACTTTAACGTTAGTTGTTGATAGAGGTAATGGTTATTGATACTCAATTCTCATTTTAAATCTGTTGAATATTCAAAAATCAACTCAAGTTCTAAAATAACTGGTAAATAAAGCGTAAGGAGGGGTTGACAACCTTAGGTAAAAAAAGCAATTCTGTTAGCTGAAGTGGATCAGCTATTTAATCGGATTAAATAATATCGGCCGTTAACATTTAATAAAACAAAGAGAATCATCAAATGTTTACCCTCATGCTTGTTGTAATTACTACCATTACAACCACCACTATTACCATAGTGGGGGCGGGCTGATTTCACCCTAAAAGATTTGCATAACAAGCCCGCTTCTCATCACCTGAAGCGGGCTTTTTTGTTTTTAATTATAGTCATTTGATTTTAATTTAATGTTGTCACTAGTATGAGTGACAAGGAGAGCGACATGAAAGTAATGAAATTTGGTGGGACATCGCTGGCGAATTGGCCTCGCTTTTTGATGGCGGCAGACATTATTGCTGACACGGCTTCGACAGAATCAGTTGCTACGGTACTTTCAGCTCCGGCCACAGTGACTAATGCACTTTTAGAAATGGTCGATATAGCGGTTAAACAACAAGACTATCAACCCGTGTTAGACCATATTGATACTGTGTATAGCGAACTCTTTTCTGACGCAGCAGTATCACTTATAACGGCTCATCAGCATGGCTTACTGGTTGAAAAATTAGCTGCGCAGATGCAAGTTTGGAAAGACAAACTTTACGGCATTAAATTATTGGGCGAATGCCCTGATAGTGTTCGCGCAGAAATAGTGGTCACAGGTGAACGTTTATCTGCTGCATTGATGGAACAAGTTATGCTGGCAAAAGACATCACTTCAGCACAATTAGATCCAGTTGCGTTATTTTTAGCGCATGGACAGCCATTGGAATCGGTCGTCGATATTGCCGTGAGCAAACCTCGTTTTTCTGTTCTGCCTTTAGATCAGTATCGCGTGTGGGTTATGCCAGGTTTCACCGCTGCCGATGTTCATGGCAAAGTGGTGACATTAGGGCGTAATGGTTCTGATTATTCAGCTGCAGTGCTAGCCGCTTGTTTAGATGCCTCTAGTTGTGAAATTTGGACTGACGTTGATGGGGTTTACAATACTGACCCTCGTGTGGTCGCAGATGCTAAATTATTGTCACAATTAAGCTATCAAGAAGCCATGGAGTTATCTTATTTTGGTGCGAAAGTATTACACCCCAAAACCATTGGACCGATTGCTCAATATCATATTCCTTGTTATATCAAAAACAGTTTCAATCCATCGGCTCCCGGCACGCTAGTGTCTAATGACGATGATAAAACCGGTTTGCAAGTAAAGGCTATTTCAAATCTCGATAACCAAACCATGTTTAATGTCTCTGGTCCAGGTATGAAAGGCATGGTTGGCATGGCAAGTCGTACTTTAGCGGCCATATCTCGGAGTGGTATCTCGGTATCTCTTATCACTCAAAGTTCATCGGAATACAGTATCAGTTTTTGTGTGGCTACCCTCGATGCTAGCAAAGCTAAATGGGCTTTAGAGCAAGAGTTTGAACTTGAAATTAAAAGTGAATTACTTGAACCAATTGAGTTACGTGAAGGCTTGTCGATTGTGTCATTGATTGGTGATGGCATGAAAACCCACAAAGGCGTAGCGGCTAAGTTTTTTACTGCGTTAGCTAAAGCCAGTGTCAATATTGTTGCTATTGCGCAAGGATCATCAGAGCGCTCAATTTCAACGGTAATCCAGCAGAAAAAAACCAAACATGCTATTGGGGCATGTCATCAAGCCTTTTTTGATGTACAACAGTATCTTGATGTCTTTTTAGTGGGCAGTGGTAATGTTGGCGCGGGTTTATTAGAGCAAATTAAGCAGCAAAGCGCGATGTTAAAAGAGCAGCACATTAGTATTCGTGTTTGTTGTATCGCCAATTCACGTCAAATGCTGTTAAACAGTGACGGTCTTGAGCTTAGTGAGTGGCAATTATTATTGACCGAAAAAGGCCAACCGTATGATTTACCTAAGCTACTTGAGTGGGGGCAAGAGCAACAATTGCTTAATCCTGTATTGGTTGATTGTACTTCAAGCGAGCTAATCTCAGACCGTTATCTCGATGTAATGAATGCCGGTTTCCATGTCGTTACGCCAAACAAAAAGTCGAACACTCGTGATTATGCTTACTATCAAGCATTGCGTAAAACGGCATTAACTCAACGTCGTCAATTTTTGTATGAAACGACGGTAGGTGCAGGTTTACCCGTTATCGATAACCTTAAAAAACTGATGTATGCGGGTGATAAGCTACATAAGTTTAATGGTATTTTATCTGGGTCGTTATCGTATATTTTTGGTATGTTAGACGAAGGCATGAGCCTATCTCAAGCGACCGCGATTGCCCGCGATAAGTGTTTTACTGAGCCCGACCCCCGAGATGACCTCAGTGGTATGGATGTGGCGCGTAAGGTGTTAATTTTAGCCAGAGAAGTGGGTTTACCTTTAGAACTCGATGATATTAATGTTGAGTCTGTATTACCGGCTCATTTTGATGACTCAGGCGATGTAAACCAGTTTATGGCTAACCTTCCTTCATTGGATGCTGACATCTCTGCCCGAGTTGCGGCGGCAAAAGCCGAGGGAAGAGTACTGCGTTATGTAGGCCAAATCGAAGCGGGCTTATGTTATGTCCGAATTGTTGAGGTTGATGCAACCGACCCGCTATACAGCGTAAAAGGTGGCGAGAATGCGCTGGCGTTTTATAGCCGCTATTATCAGCCCATTCCTTTTGTGCTAAGGGGCTACGGTGCAGGCATCGACGTCACGGCAGCTGGCGCCTTCGCTGACGTATTAAGAACCCTAAATTGGACCCGTGAGGTGGGTCTATGAGTCAGGTGTTAAATATTAGTCAGAAAATGCTAACTGTTTATGCTCCTGCATCAATGGGTAATGTTGGCGTTGGCTTTGATTTGCTGGGTGCTGCATTAGCGCCAGTCGATGGGTCATTGTTGGGTGATAGGGTGATGATTAGCGGCGCTGAAGAAGGTGTTCATTTTAGCCAAGTCGGTCCGTGGGCACATAAGTTACCGGCAGATGGCAAGGACAATATCGTCTATCAATGTGCTGAGTTTTTCTTAGATAAACTTCAAAGACAAGATGGGGTAACCGTTTGTCTGGAAAAAAACCTTCCTGTAGGCAGTGGCTTAGGCTCAAGTGCTAGTTCAGTTGTTGCTGGACTATATGCGTTAAATGAATATTTTGGACTACCGTTTGACCAGCAAGCCTTATTAGGATTGATGGGTGAGTTTGAAGGTAAAATATCCGGTAGCGTACATTATGACAATGTGGCGCCTTGCTACTTAGGTGGCATGCAATTAATGCTTAATTCTCGTGACAAAGCCTGTGCCGTTATTCCTAGCTTTGATAATTGGTATTGGGTGGTCGCTTATCCTGGTATTTCATTATCTACTGCCAAAATGCGGGCATTATTACCTGAACAATATGATAAATCTGTTGCGATTGATTTCGGTCGTCACTTAAGTGCATTTGTTCACGCAAGTTATCAGCAAGATGCTGCACTGGCGATTGAAATGCTAAAAGATGTCCTGGCTGAACCTTATCGAGCGGCGTCGATCCCTGGCTATACCGATGCTCGAGCAGCGTTAACTGAATTAGGCATGCTGACGACAGGGATTTCTGGCAGTGGCCCAACACTGTTTAGTGTGACTGACGATTTAGCCACAGCAGAAAAAGCCAAAGATTGGTTAATGGAACATTATATTTCTGAGTCAGGTGGCTTTACTCATGTTTGTAAATTAGATCAGCTTGGCACGCGCTGCGTGTAACTCACACTCTTTGGTATTATGCATATTGAAATTTAAAAGGTAGTCGCAATGGAATTATATAATTTAAAGCACCCATCGCAGGTAGTTAACTTCAGTCAGGCTGTTCAGCTTGGTTTAGGCCAAGATCGCGGGCTATTTTTCCCGACATCAATCCCTGTATTGGCTGATATCGATGCATTATTGGCACTACCCTTTGCTGAGCGTAGCAAAAAAGTGTTGGGCGCTTGGTTAGCCGATGAGCTAGGGCAGGAAAGTGTTGATAAGCTAGTGGATAAGGCCTTTACCTTTGATGTGCCGCTAAGCAAGGTTGATGAGAAACGTGCCTGTTTAGAGCTTTTCCATGGGCCAACATTGGCCTTTAAAGATTTTGGCGCGCGGTTTATGGCCCAATGCATTGATTTACTTGCTGGAAATAAAAAACTGACTATTTTAACGGCGACATCTGGTGATACTGGTGCCGCAGTAGCAGATGCCTTCTATGGCCTAGATAACGTCAATGTGATGGTGCTATACCCAAAAGGTAAAATCAGCGAGCTGCAAGAAAAGATGTTTACCACCTTAGGCAAAAATATTCATACTGTGGCGGTAACAGCTGACTTTGATGCCTGTCAGGATTTAGTCAAACAAGCTTTTGATGATAGTGATGTTCGTGATGATTTAGCGTTAAACTCTGCTAATTCAATTAATATCAGCCGATTACTGGCGCAAATTTGTTACTACTTTGAAGCTGTCGCGCAAGCCAAACAAGCTGGCTATGATGAGATTGTCATGGCAGTACCCAGTGGTAACTTTGGTAACTTAACCGCGGGTTTATTTGCTAAAGCCATGGGCTTACCGATTAAACGCTTTATTGCTGCCACCAACAGTAATGACACTGTACCGCGTTACCTTGTGGAGGGAAAATGGCAACCGCATAAAACAGTGGCAACCATGTCAAATGCGATGGATGTGTCTGAGCCAAGTAATTGGCCTCGTGTTGAAGCTATCTGCGGGCAAATGGGCTGGCCATTGTCTTTGGTATCGGGTTTAGCGTTGTCGGAGGACGATACCTCGGCGGCGTTAGCAGAACTGTATCGTTTAGGTTATCAATCTGAACCTCATGCGGCCATCGCAGCCCATGCATTAACACTCGGTCTTGATGGCAACGAAAAAGGTATCTTTCTTGGTACCGCCCATCCTGCCAAGTTTAAGGATGTGGTTGACCGTGAGTTATCAATTAATTTGCCCTTGCCTCCTGAGTTGGCTGCGGTTGTAGAAAAAGATATTTTGTCAGCACAGTTACCCGCAGACTTTGAGCAACTCAAAGCACATATGTTTGCTGTATTGAAATAGTCTACTTTTTCAAATGTCTACCACTTTATATCAATTTAATCGATATAAGGTGGTAGATATATTTCAATATTATGATCTTGGTCATACCTCAAAAGGTTTATACCAGTGTAGATTAGTAAATAGTGCGTTATTGGCTATTATTTATAGATTGGCGTTTGTAAAAGAGATTACGGGAGAAGACTATGTTGCAACGTTTAATGCAAGATCATAAGCATATTGCCATTTTGTTGAATATTCTTTCCAATAAATTGACTCGATTGGCCGATGGTCAAGGCGTAAATTTTAATCTGGTTAGAGATATTGTTGAGTACATGCAGGGTTATGCTGAACACAGTCATCATCCATTAGAAGATATCATTTTTGATTATTACAGTAATAAAACTGGCCAAGCAAATTGTGGTCAGTTGTATAATGAACATCATCGTTTAGCTGAAACATCAGGCGCTTTAGTGTATAGCTTGAATATGATTTTATCTGATGTGGTGATTTCACGTGAAAAGCTGATTAACGATCTGCAAGAGTATATTGAGCTACAACAACGACATATGCAGTATGAAGAGCGAGAAGTGTTTCCCAATTTTATTAAGACGTTGGACGATAGTGATTGGCAAAAAATCACCGTCTTATGCCAGAAACGGTTAATTGAAGATCCATTATTTAATGACAATGATAAAACGATTTTTGAAGATTTACGTGACTATATTGAACATGCGGATAATAAATGATGCACTTATTCTTGTACTAGAGGGCTTTGATGTCCATTAATGGTCAAGCTGAATAAATCTTGTCAACAAAAAGAGCGCATTAAGCGCTCTTTTTGTTGATTTTATCGTTAAGCTTTCATTGTGATTGGACCCAATTAAAGCACTAATGTGTTGACATCAAAATCGAATGAATCGTCAATATCTTGCAATTCCTTGAGTAAACGCTGTTTATCCTTAATGGCTTCAATTTCACGCCATTTTCGTTTTTTTGACGAGCTTTTTGAACGGCTTGGTCTTTCAACAACTTCGTCTAGCGCACCACCATAGTCTAATCTATCCATGGTAACCTCCCTTGTTATTATGATGTCTCTGTAAATAGATATCATATTTCAACCATAGGGTGCAACATTTACGTTTCATTTGCGTTTCATTTGCATTACTAAATAGTTAAAGTTTAATGCGTTATATCGATGTTTTAGTTAGCCTTTAACGATATTTTTCAATATATATCCTGACAATAAAAAAACACCCCCAACAGTGTTAAAGGTGTTTTTGATAAATAAGTTTCCTATCGAGTGTGTTAAGTCTTAAAGCTGTCCCTGACGATACAGGTTGATTAACGCATTACTTGATGAGTCTAACTGTGTCGCTCCTTCTTTAGCGCCAATACGGTCTAATACGTCATTGCCTAGCTGTTTACCTAATTCAACTCCCCACTGATCAAATGAATTGATTTGCCATATAGCGCCTTGAACAAACGTTTTGTGCTCGTACAGCGCAATTAACGCTCCTAATGTCGTTGGCGTTAGTTTGTTCATCAGTAGAGTATTGCTCGGTTTGTTACCTGACATTACTTTATGCTTGGCAATAAGCGCTATTTGAGCATCGTCCAACGGACTATTACTGAGTTCAGCAAGAGCTTCATCATAAGTTCGGCCTTGCATTAACGCTTGGGTTTGGCCAAAGCAATTTGATGCAAGTTGGTCATGATGTTTACCGAGCGGATTATGGCTTTGCAACGGCATGATAAAGTCTGCAGGAATAAGAGCGGTACCTTGATGCAACAACTGATGATATGCATGTTGACCATTAGTGCCTTCACCGCCCCAAATGACCGGGCCAGTGCTGTAATCAACATCTGTACCGTCCAGAGTCACTGATTTACCATTACTCTCCATGTCTAACTGCTGGAAATATGCAGGTAGTCCGCGCAGATTATGATCATAGGTCAAAATGACATGTGCTTGAGCACCATGGAAGTTGCCATATAATACCGACAACATCGCCATTATCACTGGCATGTTTTGCTCAATAGGCGTATTAACAAAATGCTCATCCATTTGATGAGCACCCTCTAACAAGGCTATAAAGTTATCCATGCCGATAAGCAGAGCAATAGGTAAACCAATGGCTGACCATAATGAGTAACGTCCGCCAACCCAATCCCACATTGGGAATATGTTGTTAGCGTCCATCCCAAACTCTGTTGCTTTAGCCACATTGGATGTCACAGCCACAAAGTGTTTGGCGACATCTTGTTGGCTTGCCCCTTGGGCTAAAAACCAATCTTTAGCGCTAAGGGTATTGGTTAGTGTCTCTTGGGTATCGAATGATTTTGACGACATCACAAACAATGTGGTTTCAGCATTGAGGTGGATTAATTTTTCACAAATAGAGCTCGCATCAACGTTAGCGACAAAATGACAGTTAAGCCCATCTCGCCAATAGGGTCTTAACGCTTGAGAAACAATTTTAGGTCCAAGAAATGAGCCTCCAATACCGATACTAACGATATCTGTAATCGCTTTACCGGTATAACCTTTCCAATCACCAGACTGAACCGAGCCAACAAATTTAGCCATTTTGGCTAATGTTTGCTGCACTTCAGGAACGATATTCGCGCCTTCAGCAATAATTGTTTGAGTGGCTTTACTGCGCAATGCTGTGTGTAAAACTGAGCGTTGTTCAGTATTGTTAATCACATCGCCATTGAACATTGCAGTAATCTTTTCACTCAGTTTTGCTTCTTTAGCGAGAGAGAATAGCAGCTTAAGTGTTTCATCGTTCACACGGTTTTTAGAGTAATCTAAAAACAGACCACAAGCCGCAACGCTCATTTGCTCAAAACGTTGTGGGTTTTGAGCAAACAATTCGCGCATGTGAGGAAGTTGACTTGTATGGTTTTTTAGCGCTTTCCAAGTCGTGCTTTGAGTCAGTGTCGTCACGAGTAAAGCCTCCAACTAGCTTAATTTTATTTTTAGCATAACTTCAAGTTTACTTTGGTCGATAGCAAAGTTACGAATACCTTCAGCTAATTTATCAACTGCCATTGGCTCTTCATTAAACGCCCAACGGAATTGTGCTTCAGTTAATGCTGTCGGAGCCGCATGTGTTGATGACGTCGCCACTAATTTTCGGCTAATTTCCACATCAGTATTGGCTAACTCTTCTAATAATGCAGGGCCAATCGTTAGACGGTCACAACCTGCTAATTCGATAATCTCACCGATGTTTCTAAAACTGGCACCCATCACAACCGTGCTATAACCATGCTGCTTGTAGTAGTTGTAAATTTCAGTTACAGAGACCACACCAGGATCCGTTTCAGCGGTGTAATCTTGGCCGGTGTCTTTTTTATACCAATCTAAAATGCGGCCAACAAAAGGCGAAATGAGGTAAGCACCAGCTTCTGCACACGCTCTTGCTTGAGCAAAGCTAAACAGTAATGTTAGGTTGCAGTTGATGCCTTCTTGTTCAAGTACTTTGGCAGCGCAAATTCCTTCCCAAGTGGAGGCTAGTTTAATGAGAATACGTGATTTATCAATTCCGGCTTCTTGGTATAATTTGATTAGCTTGTGCGCTTTGTCAATTGAGCGTTGTTTGTCAAAAGATAACCGGGCATCTACTTCTGTTGAAATACGGCCTGGGACTATTTTTAAAATTTCTACACCGATATTCACGGCTAGTTTATCACCAGCATCTTCAATTTGTTGTTCAATACTGTGGCTTTGCGTTTTGGCCCATTCAATTGCATTCTCAATCAGAAAAGCGTATTGCGGGATCTGAGAGGCTTTTAAAATAAGTGATGGGTTGGTTGTTGCGTCTTGAGGCTGGTACCGCTTAATCGCCTCTATGTCGCCGGTATCTGCAACGATGGTAGTGAATGACTTGAGTTGCGCGAGTGTACTGGTCATGTAAATTTCCTCTCGATAAGCAATGAATATAGATCAATGCCTTTATTAGAAGCGATTTTAGTGATTATTCCAACTTTATTTGTAAAAAAATTACCAAATATTGCGTTATTTTTGCTTAATTAACGTCGGTATTGTTGCTAAACAGACAAAATAGGCCTTTGAATATGATTAATACTTCCAGTTCTAGTATTGCAACGCCAGAGTTAGCCTTAGCTGCACTGTTTTTTACGTTGTTCTTAAAATAAAAAAGTCGCTGCGAGCAGCGACTGTAAAGTATAGCGTATCAATATTACAATTAACGTAATACTACGCGCTTTTCGGTACCCGTCACGATAGCTTCGATACGACGGTTTACACGGTTAGCTTCAGCTGAACTACCTTGAATAACAGGTTTAGTCACACCATAGCCAATTGAATTAATACGGCTAGTGCTGATCCCGTATTTTTGGTTTAGCGCTTTAGCAACTGAATCGGCACGACGCTCAGAAAGCTTCATGTTATATGCTGCTTTACCTACGTTAGACGCATGGCCTTCAACAGATACCGTGTGTTGTGGATTCTTGTTTAAGAAATTGGCTAATTTATTTAAATCGTCCAATGAACCCTTACGGATAACCGCTGAATCGTTAGCAAACAAAATGCCGCCTAAGTCATGCTTAGTGGTGATGTATTCATAAACACTACAACCTGTCGCATCAACTTTGTGGGTTAAAGGGGTATTTGGACATTTGTCCATGTTGTCTGTTACGCCATCTTTGTCAGCATCACCAGGTGCTGCGACAACCATCGGTGCTGCCACTGGAGCGGCTGCAGGAGCGCTAGTACCAAAACGGTAACTTAGTTCAAGACCCCAGTAGTTGCTTTCCATTGACAGTGTATTCCACTTTTCTTCGTCAAGGTTTTCATAACGACGGTACTTAGCTTGTAACTTTAGATTGTCAGTCACGTTATAACCAATACCAGCACCTAAGTAGGGTGCAATACCGCTATCACTGTAGTATTCAGTGTTGTATTCTTTTTTGTTAGAGATTAAATAGTTAAGTGCACCTGCTTCAGCAGATAAACTCCACTTGTCTGCCAGTGGGTAAAAACCAACAAAACCTAATGACATACCACGAGCACCAACATCATTACGCTTGTTTGAATAATCAGTCCATTCAGCACGGCCAAGGTCACGATAACCCAGTTCGATACCAACATAGTCGTTAAATAAATATCCACCAAATACATCCCATGCATATGGGTCATCTTCACCACACACTTTCATGGTTTTTTGATCGCAATTTGGTTCATAGTTGTTGACGCCTAAACCCCCACCAACGTACCAAGGTGTTAGTTGTTCTGCCGCAGATGCAGCAAAAGGTAATAGAGAGGTAAGTAATACTACTTTTAATGTGTTCTTCATCATATATACGTCCATTGTTATTTTACTCCAAAAATGCATGTAACGGAGTTGTTACTGTTATGCATTACTGACGCTTAATGTGGGGTTTCTTTGTATTTTTAGTCAGCGTCGCAATTATGGGTGGTAATGAGAGGTTTATCTATAGTAAGAAAGATTAATTTTTGGTCATAATTAATTTAATGGCGCTGTTGATAAATAGATGTTTCATTGAAAAAATTGCTAAAAAAGAAACTAAGTATGATTGAGTTTATATTTATAAAATATTGAATAATAATTGTTAAAATTATCTATGTTTTTTACGTTAGTTTCATACGGTCAAAATAATTAGTTTTATACGGTCAACATAATTATTTTTTTGAATGGTAAAAGCAAAAATACGCCCTGAAGGCGTATTTTTGTTGTCTAAAGTGACTTCGTTTTAACGAGTCCACACCCAGTTTTCGATCTCTTCTGGGTCAACACCGTTTGCTTTGATATAGTTTTTGTGATCTACCAAGCGTTGTAACATGTCGGTAGTGATGGTCACATGTTGTGTTTCATCAATCACGCCTTGCTGGAACAACTTGTAAGCCATATCGATAACTAAGTGGTAGCGAGAGGTACCGTTACGTACGCCCATATCAAATGGAGTAGTCGTTGAACCTTCTTCTTCATAACCCTTAATACGGAAACGACGGTTACCTTTATAATCGAATACCAGTTTCTTGATGGTATTTGGGTAACCATGGTAGTTAAATACCACGCCTTTGTCTTGGGTGAACACTTCGTCCATCATCCAAGGCTTGCTTTGGAACTTAAGATTACCTAAACCGCTGCTGTGAAGTTCTGACACACTCACAAAACGGATACGCACTCTTGGTAGGATCTCACGGATGAGTACTAGTGAGGCCATACATTCTTGAGTTGCATAGTCGCCACAACCCGCTAATACCACATCTGGATTTTCATCAGAGGCAAAGTCCCACACCATAACGCCGTCTTTAGCTTGCTTACGGGCTTCATCCAGTGATAACCACTGTGGTAGTGACTTTTTACCGGCAACAATAATATTCAATTTGTCTCTGTCAGCATAAGCTTTTTCGGTATAGACCAAGGTGCTGTTAGCATCTGATGGCAAATAAGCAGAGATAATGTTTGGGTGCTTCTCTAACATAGCGCCTAGGAAAGACGGGTTCTGATGAGAATAACCGTTGTGATCTTGACGCTCTAGTAGCGATGATAATACGACGTTACATGCTGGAATTGGCTTACGGAAATGGATCCCTTGGCTTGCATGGACATATTTACAGTATTGGTCAGCCATTGATGACACTACCTGAGAGAAAGACTCGTAGGTAGGGAACATGCCATGGCGGCCCGTTACTGTGTAACCATGTAACATACCAAACAATAAGTTTTCAGATAATAATTCAATAACACGGCCGTCGCGAGACATATCTTGGTCCCAACTTTCTATCGGCCACTGCCATGAACGGTCGGTTTCTTCAAACACAGCTTGTAGTTGATTAGAATAAGTTTCATCAGGACTGAAGATACGTAGGTTACGTTGATCACGGTTTAGCTTGAACGCATCACGCATCCACTCACCCATTTTCAACATTGAGAAACCACGTTGACCACGAGGCGTTTCTGAACCATAACCTAGTTTACTTAAGTCTGGATTAGCTAAAGCACGAACCACTTCACCGCCGTAGCTTAGACGTTGACGACCACAGCATAAATCTTTTGGTGGCATTAATGATAAAATGTCTTTATCAAATACTAATTCACCGCTTTCAGTAGTTTGTACTAGTTCGTCGAACTTATAGCTCGCTAACCACTTATCAAGAGCTTCAAGGTGCCCTTTATCTTTAGCACAATTGCTCACAATAACTTGGTGAGATTCGCAGTTACCTTCTAGTTTTTTACCCTCATATTCAGCGGTACCCGTCCAACCTTTTGCGGTTCTCATTAAAATAACCGGCCAGCGTGGTTTGACAACATCTTCGCCAGAACGGGCACGGCGTTGAATGTCATTGATCATGTCATAAGACAAGTCCATTGCCGCAGTCATTTGTTCAAAGATATCGGTTTCCATTTCATCATCAACGATGATTGGGTGATAACCAAGACCACGGAATTCTAAATCGAGTTCTTCATGGCTCATACGTCCCATACGGGTAGGGCCAGATATTTTGTAACCGTTAATATGCACGATTGGCAGTACAGCACCGTTGTGCTCTGGTGACACTAAACGGTTAGCATACCAAGACGCAGCTAATGGACCTGTTTCTGCTTCACCGTCACCGATTAAACAGGCGGCAATAAGATTTGGGTTATCTAATACAGAGCCCCAAGCAACTGAAAGTGAATAGCCAAGCTCACCACCTTCTAATATTTGACCTGGCGCTTCTGGGTTTGCATGTGATGGATAACCGTAAGCGGCGGAGAATTTTTTACAGATATCTTCGATACCTGTTTCTGTAAATGGAATGGTCTCTGGATAGAAATGACTTAATGAGCCTTCCATAAATAAGTTAGCTTGCACCGCTGGGAAACCATGGCCCGGGCCTACAAGATAAAGAAACTCACGCTTATGCTTAACGATTAGACGGTTTACGTTAGCATAAACAAAGTTGATCCCCGGGCATGTGCCCCAATGGCCTAAAAGGCGTGGTTTAATGTCTGTGTGCTCTAAATGGCGTTTATAAAGCACGTTTTGCTTTAGGTAAATTTGTGACGTCGCAAGGAAGTTCGTTGCTCTAACGTATTTCTTCAGCGCGATTATTTCATGTGAGTCTGTCATAGTTGCCTCGTTCAAAGGGAAAAGCATTAATAATCTATCTTAAGAATACTGTATTTGTAATTTAGTTACAATAACGTGGCCTTTATCTAACTTTTGAATAATGAATTTCGCTTTAGAGCGCATTTTGAGAGGTTTGTGGTTAATTAGTTGAAATTTAACTACACTTTTACGAAATTTTAAACATAGAGCATTTAGATGAGAAATGATAAAGTGTGATGGAACTCACTTGTTGCATTTCAATTAAGGTTTTCTGCAGCGCAGAAAAATACATCTAGTCGTATATCGCTTACAAACAAGTGGCCTTAGTATTCTCAGTCCTTGATAATCAATACCTATTTATACGCCATAGGTTGGTTTTTTATGGCAAGTTAGCCAAGGTATTTGAGTTTATTTTTATCGTTCGACACATAACAGTATAGATTCTGTTTTATTATGTGGCTTATATTCAGTGCAATAGCCTGGACTAAAATAATAATATTATTCACGGGGAAGATTAGACAATCATGGCAATGTTAGAAACGATTATTAATTTTATGAATAGCTTGCTTTGGGGCAAGTTATTGGTTTATGGGCTGGTGGGCGCTGGATTGTTTTTTACCATTCGTCTCGGTTTTATTCAAGTAACGCATTTTGTTCATGGCATTAAAGTATTGACGATTAGCCGTCGTCCAGGCAAGCATGGCTTATCATCATTTCAAGTTTTTTGTACCAGTATGGCGGCGCGCGTGGGGGCGGGCAATATGGCCGGTGTGGCCGTTGCAATTGGTACTGCAGGCCCTGGTGCGGTGTTTTGGATGTGGGCTATTGCGGTACTGGGTATGGCAACAGCAATGATTGAGTCGACACTTGCCCAAGTCTATAAAGTGACCGATAGTGATGGCCAGTACCGCGGTGGACCTGCATATTATATGGAGAAAGGTCTTGGCCAACGCTGGATGGGCGTGGTTTTCTCTTTATTGTTAATTGTAGCTTTTGGGTTAGTCTTTAATGCCGTTCAAGCCAACACCATTACTGGCGCGATGACTCAGGTTTTTGGTTTTGAGCCATTCGATGTCGGAATTGTTATTGTGCTCTGCAGTGCTTTTGTCATTGTTGGTGGCCTTAAGAAAGTAGCTAAAGTCTCTGAATTAATTGTGCCTGTTATGGCGATTGCTTACATCGCGATCGCATTGGTTGTAGTGGCAATGAATATTGAAAAGTTACCCGATATATTTATGCTGGTAATTAACAGTGCATTTGGCTGGCAAGAAGCCGCTGCTGGTGGTGTTGCCTATAGTGTTGCTCAAGCAATGCAAGCGGGTATTGCCCGAGGATTGTTTTCAAATGAGGCCGGAATGGGCAGTGCGGCAAACGTTGCGGCTAGTGCATCGCCAAACCCTAATCATCCAGCGTCACAAGGTTTTGTGCAAATGATGGGGGTTTTTGTCGATACTATTGTTATTTGTACTGCAACAGCCGCGATTATTTTATTGTCAGGAGATGCTGCAGCGAGTTCTGATGGTATAGCCAAAACCATTAGTGCCTTGACGAGTCATGTTGGCGAGTGGGGTGGTGCATTTATTGCTTTTGCCATTTTACTGTTCTGCTTTACTTCTATTATTGCTAACTATTCTTATGCAGAAACCAATGTGATGTTTTTGTTTGGCAATAGTAAAAAGGCCTTACCGTTATTTCGTGTCGTGGTGTTAGGCATGGTGATGTTTGGCTCGCTAGCCAAAATTAGCTTGGTGTGGGATTTAGCCGATGTCTCAATGGGATTAATGGCCATTGTTAACATTGTTGCACTGGTGTTGTTATCTGGTCTCGCGATCCGAGTCATTAATGATTATCGTGAGCAGATTGATGCCGGTATAGATCCTATTTTTGATACCAGTAAGTTTCCGGAGTTAGCCGATCAACTAGAAGAAAATATTTGGCCTAATTCGAGTGAACCCGTTAATAAATAAGTTTTGTCTATTAACCTAATCGAAAAAACCATGCGAGTACGGCATGGTTTTTTTACATCAATTTAGTATGATAACAATATGATTTTATCTGGAGCAGACTTATGTTGGTTTTAGTTTCACCTGCGAAAACATTAGATTTCGAAAACCCACCTATTACCAATACTCATACTCAGCCGAGTTTGCTTAAACAAAGCCAAACATTGATGGATGTATGCCGTGCATTAACACCAATGGATATTGCCAGCCTGATGAAGGTGAGTGATAAAATCGCTGGGCTTAATGCGGCTCGTTTTGCCGAGTGGCAGCCCCCATTTACGCTCGATAATGCCAAACAAGCTATTTTTGCGTTTAGAGGTGATGTATACACGGGGTTTGATGCAGATAATTTATCTGAGTCACAAATGGCTTCTAGTCAACAGCACCTGCGTATTTTATCTGGCTTATATGGTGTGCTTAAACCGTTAGATTTAATTCAACCTTATCGTTTAGAGATGGGAACAAAATTGACTAACGCTAAAGGCAGTAACTTATATGCTTTTTGGGGGGATATTATTACTAGTGAAGTGAATCAGGCGTTAAAAGAGCAGGGTGACGATATCATTGTCAATCTGGCCTCGAATGAGTACTTTAAATCGGTCAAAGTGAACCAGCTTGAAGGGCAGTTAATTACGCCAATGTTTAAAGATTTCAAAAGCGGTCAATTTAAAGTGATTAGTTTTTATGCTAAAAAAGCCCGTGGATTGATGGCTCGTTATATCGTTGATACCAAACCCGCTACTGTTGAGCAATTAACCGAGTTTGATCTTCAAGGTTATTATTACAGCAAAGCACAATCAACGGCGACAGAACCGGTGTTTTTACGAGATGAACAAAAGTAACTCATTTGAAAATAATAATATTAGGACAAAATGAGTACAATAAAAAAGCCCTTAAATGAGGGCTTTTTGAGTTATTAAGATAGGTTCTTTGTAGAGATAAAACGGATTAGTGCTGTTGTTTTTTCTGGGTAACCGGTCTTAAAGTAATTTCTGATTGCGCCATCATATAAGCAAATTGAGCATAAGCCGCCGCACTTTGTGCCAGTTTTTTTGGATCAATTTTATCCAATGTATCATTCGGCGTATGGTGATAATCAAAGTAATCAGTACCATCTTGATTTAACGACGCGACCGGAACGCCTAATGCTGGCAGCATAGACACATCTGGTCCGCCTGAGGCTTGGTTATTACCGAGTTCAACCCCGTTTAGCGTTATGGCTGAGTGTTGTTGTTTCACCTGTTCAAATGTGGCGGGGTTAACATTAAAATCAATTTTATAGACAGGTCCTGCGCCAAAATCAGATTCTGCAGCAATATAATGCTTGTCTAACTCATCAGCATGCTGCGCTGCATAGGCTTTACCACCGACCATACCGACTTCTTCTGCAGCGTATAATACCACTCGAATTGTGCGTGCTGGCTTTTGTGGTAAGTCTTGGATAAGTTTAGCTGCGGTGGTAACAATCGCGACACCTGCACCATCATCAATCGCACCTGTACCTTCATCCCATGAATCAAGATGAGCGCCAAGAAGGACTATTTCGTCTGGTTTACTGCTACCAGTGACTTCTGCGATAACATTATAAGAAGTGGCAATTCCTAAGTTTTCTGAGGTCATGTTCAAGGATAGCGTGATGTTAGGATCTCGCTTTAACATCGCATTAATTAAATCGGCATCGGGATTCGACATCGCCGCGGCGGGTATTTTAGGCGTCCCTTCTTCATAACGCATCATGCCAGTATGGGCCATTCTGTCATGATCGGTCCCAATAGAACGGATCACGATTGCCACTGCACCTTTTTGTGCGGCAACGATAGCACCACGGGAACGACCACCAACGGCTTCACCATAACCTTTCCCAGTAATATGGCGTTCAGTTTTGTGGTCGATAAACACAATCTTGCCTTCGATGCGCCCAGGCGAGGCATTGGTTAACTCTTCTAAGCTATCAAAACGTACTATGGAAGCTTTAAGACCGTTAATGGGCGTTGCGACACTGCCACCTAAGGCTGTGATCACCAACGGCTGTTCATAAGGAGATACTATGCTTGCGCGGGCGGTCCCTCTAGACCAAGCAGGCACTTGGACTGATTCTTTATAAACTCTATCAAATCCGAGTAACCACAGTTTTTCCATGGCCCAATCGACAGCGATAATATCTTTATCTGTTCCAGTCAATCGTGGACCCACTTCGACCGTCAGCGATTCAACAATGTCATAGCTCAAACTCGATGATAAGGCTTGTTTGGCTAACAGCAGACTGATTTGGGCATCATCTGACTGATTAATGATCAGATTATCGCCCACCGTTTTTGATGGTGAGGTTGCTTGGCAGCCAACAATAGCGACAAATACCGCTCCGACGAGAGTGGCTCTGTGATAGTTTTTCATGAGTTTCCTTTGATTATTATAGCTAAGTCTCATTTTTCACAACAATCTAGCAAAAAGTGTGCTTCATGTCCCGACTCTATTTGTAAGGGAACGCTATATTAGAGTGGGGATCGATGAGGAGAAGAGCGCGTGATGAATATAGAAAAAATGCAACATCAAGCAGATCATGCAGTCGTGTTGCTAAAAGCTTTAGCAAATGAACGTAGATTATTTATTTTGTGTCACCTTCTTAATGAAGGTGAAATGTGTGTTGGCGAAATGAATAAGAAGTTGGGCTTAAGCCAATCGGCTTTATCTCAACATTTGGCATGGCTTCGTAAAGACAATTTAGTCTGTACTAGGAAAGAAGCTCAAACTGTTTTCTATTCATTAAAAAGTGATGAGGTAAAAGAGTTAATTCAAGTATTGAACAATATGTACTGTTACTAAATTAACTCCGCAAACGTCTTAACTGATACATCTCATTAATGGTGTCTTAAGTTAAGGCGTTTAGTTTTATTAACGCTGTTATTAACCTTAATAATGTTGTGCGCGTTAATACCCAATAAATTCCAATACGTTTATACCTCATACTACCAATGTGTCAGTATGATAAATACTGTCAACGATCATCTCAAGCGCTTCATTTCAAATAGACATTGGCGAAAGTTTCCATTCTGTCTGCCGCCCACTCTGTACCCTTGCTTCTCTTGTTAAGTCGTTAGATCCTATAAAATCTTAGCCGCGAAGCTGTTCCTATCTCTGAGATGATAAGCGGTAGGGAACGATGACAAGCGATAACAAGCGATGGCAAGCGATGACAAGCGATGACAAGCGATGACAAGCGATGACAAGCGATGACAAGCGATGACAAGCGATAGCAAGCGATACAAGCGATAGCAAGCGATACAAGCGTTGGCAAGCGTTGGCAAGCGTTGGCAAGCGTTGGCAAGCGTTGGCAAGCGTTGGCAAGCGGTGATAAGCGATGGCAAGCGATGGCAAGCGATGACAAGCGATGACAAGCGATGGCAAGCGGTGACAAGCGATGACAAGCGGTGACAAGCGATGGCAAGCGATGGCAAGCGATGACAAGCGATGACAAGCGATGGCAAGCGGTGGTAAGCGATGGTAAGCGATGATAAGCGATGATAAGCGATGATAAGCGATGATAAGCGATGATAAGCGATGATAAGCGATGATAAGCGATGATAAGCGGTGATAAGCGATGGTAAGCGATGACAAACGATAGCAAGCGGTGGCAAGCGGTGGCAAGGACAAGATCCTAGCAGTGTAGCGACCTAGATCTTATAGAGAGGGTAAAACTTAGATATAAAAAAACCGGCCGAGGCCGGTTTTTTGGATCTTAATCTACAAAAAACTAAGCTGCAATAGCTTTGATTTTTGCGTTTAAGCGAGCCTTCTGACGAGCGGCTTTATTCTTGTGAATAATGCCTTTAGTCGCCATACGGTCAACAATTGGTTGTGCAGTAGCAAACGCTTCTGTAGCCGCTTTATGATCACCGCTTTTGATAGCAGCGATGACTCTTTTAACGTATGTACGTAACATAGAGCGACGACTAGCGTTATGCTGGCGACGCTTTTCAGACTGAAGCGCGCGCTTCTTTGCAGACTTGCTATTAGCCAAGGTGCAACTCCTAAAAACTGGATTTGATACTTTTAAGGCCGAGGAATATGCCTGCTTTTTGTCGTCTTGTCAACGACTATAGTTGAATAATAATCATAAAGATAAATTAATCCAACCTAGCATGCCAAACTTCAACCCAACTCGTGTAATATGTGGCGTAATTCTACCAGCTCTTCGGTCTGTGTGACAGCGTTAGAATAGAATATTTATTATAAATCCCATTAATTTCTTAGAAGTGACCGAGTGTCTGGGGGCTGTTTGAGCAAAAAATTATTTAAATCAGGTCTGATTGTCAGTGTTATGACGCTGATTTCCCGAGTATTAGGCTTAGTTCGCGATGTGGTAATTGCAAATTTAATGGGGGCGGGTAGTAGTGCGGATGTATTCTTTTTTGCCAATAAGATACCTAACTTTTTAAGACGTTTATTTGCTGAAGGGGCTTTTGCGCAAGCATTTGTGCCAGTACTGACTGAGTATCAGGAGAACATGACCCCAGAAGATACTCGTGAGTTAATCAGTAAGGTTGCTGGTACCTTAGGCGTACTAGTGACGATTGTGACTTTGTTTGGGGTCGTTTTTTCACCCGTATTAGCGGCCCTTTTTGGTGGAGGGTGGTTCGTCGATTGGCTCAATGACGGGCCTAATGCCGAAAAGTTCGAACTTGCTTCGGTTATGTTAAAAATTACTTTTCCCTATTTGTGGTTTATCACCTTTACGGCCTTAGCGGGCTCGATACTCAACACCCGTGGACGGTTTGCTGTATCAGCCTTTACGCCTGTATTTTTGAATGTTGCAATTATTGCGGTAGCTTTATGGTATGCGCACACCTTAGAAAATCCTGAAATTGGTTTAGCTTGGGGAGTCTTTTTTGGTGGTCTTATTCAGTTTTTGTTCCAAATCCCCTTTTTAATTCGTGAGAACGTGCTCGTAAAGCCAACGTGGGGATGGAATCATCCTGGTGTGGTAAAAATTAGAACCTTGATGATCCCAGCCTTATTTGGTGTGTCTGTTTCACAAATTAATTTATTGTTCGACACTTTTATAGCCAGTTTCCTGATGACGGGATCGATAAGTTGGTTATATTACGCTGACCGATTATTGGAGTTCCCTTTAGGATTATTTGGGATTGCCATCGCCACAGTTATCTTGCCTGCGTTATCGCAAAAACATGTTAATGCCCAAGGCAGTGGGTTTAATCAAACCATGGACTGGGGCGTTAAAGCCATTTTGCTATTAGGCACTCCGGCGATGTTAGGGTTAATTATTCTGGCCAAACCTATGCTGATGGTGCTGTTTATGCGCGGAGCCTTTAGTCTTAATGACGTTGAAATGGCGTCCTATAGCTTGGTTGCATACGGTTGTGGCTTATTGAGTTTTATGATGATTAAAGTGTTAGCGCCGGGATACTACTCGCGTCAAGACACTAAAACACCGGTTAAATATGGCATTATTGCCATGGTCAGCAATATGGTGTTTAACCTTATTTTTGCTATTCCATTTGGCTACGTGGGCTTAGCCATTGCGACATCAATGTCTGCACTATTAAATGCGAGTTTGTTATATCGCGGTTTACACAAAGCGGGCGTTTATCAAATGAGTCGACAAACGTTATTTTTCTCATTAAAAGTGATCATTTCTACAGCCTTAATGACCATTGCCATTATTTATTTTATGCCACAACAAAGCGTATGGCTTGAATGGCAAACCTTTGAACGTATGTTTATGTTGATTGAGCTTATTGTAGGCGGTGCAGTTATTTATTTGTTGAGTTTACTGGCATTGGGCGTTCGGCCTTGGAAAATTAAACGTCAGGGATAATTTCCAAGGTTAACGCCGACCGAGGATCGGCTGGTTATCCTAAATCCTGTGTAATAATCTGAGCCTGAAACTCGCATCTAACATTGGTTTGGGTATATAATCTGCCGATTTGCTATAGGCAGCATTGAGCGTAATGGAATTAATCCGCGGTATACACAATATTTTACCTTCTCATCATGGTTGCGTTTTGACCATAGGGAATTTTGATGGTGTCCATCGTGGTCATGCGCAGGTGATCAGCTGCTTGGTTAGTAAAGCGCATCATTTTCAACTACCTGCAACAGTAATGACCTTTGAGCCTCAGCCACAAGAACGCTTTCGTGGTGCAGATGCTCCCGCTCGTCTCAGTCTTCTGCGCGATAAAATTAGATTACTCGATGAGCTTAAAATTGACCAGCTACTCTGTATCAATTTTACTGCCGCTTTTGCTAATCAACCTGCTGAAGCGTTTATTGAAGAGTTATTAGTCAAAAAACTCGGGGTTAAATATCTCGTCGTGGGTGATGACTTTTGCTTTGGTAAAGGCCGCGAAGGTACTTTTGACATGCTCGTTGCTGCAGGTAAGCAATTTGGCTTTACGGTTGTCAGTACACAAAGCTTTGTGGTTGGGTCGTCGCGAGTAAGTTCTACGGCTGTAAGAGAACAACTGGCGTTAGGAAATTTAGAACAAGCAAGACGTTTATTGGGACATCCGTTCATTTTAAGTGGTAGGGTTGCTCACGGACAAAAATTAGGCCGTACAATCGGTTTTCCAACGGCAAATATAGCATTAAAGCGTAACGTTGTGCCTGTTCGAGGGGTATTTGCTGTGCGTTTGTATTGGGATGGCAGCGATATTTATGACGGTGTGGCTAATGTAGGGTTCAGGCCCACTGTAAATGGCCAAACCTGCAGATTAGAAGTCCATTTGTTTGATTTTAGCGGTGATTTATACGGCAAACGAGTGGAAGTAGAATTAATAGCAAAAATCCGTGATGAGCAACCCTTTGAGTCATTGGATGCGCTAAAAAAACAAATTTTAAATGATGCAAATGAAGCTCGCGCTTTATTTAGCAACGATGCTAGCTGAAATGAATCAGCTTTAATAATGGTATGGGATCAATGAGCGACTATAAATTTACTTTGAATTTGCCGGAAACAGAGTTTCCGATGCGCGGTAATTTGGCAAATCGCGAGCCAGAAATGTTAACTCGCTGGACGCAAGATGGACTGTATCAACAGATCCGTGAAAGCCGAATTGGCCGTAAACCTTTCATACTGCATGATGGCCCTCCATACGCTAATGGCAGCATTCATATTGGTCACTCTGTTAATAAAATTCTTAAAGACATTATTATTAAGTCAAAAACCATGTCTGGTTTTGACGCACCCTATATCCCTGGTTGGGACTGTCATGGATTACCGATTGAGCTGAAAGTTGAGCAAAAAGTCGGTAAGCCAGGTGTCAAGATTTCTGCAGCGGAATTCCGTGAAGAATGTCGTAAATATGCAGCTATCCAAGTTGACGGTCAACGTGATGACTTCATTCGTTTAGGGGTATTAGGCGATTGGCAAAATCCGTATTTAACCATGGATTTTTCAACTGAAGCGAATATTGTTCGTTCACTGGCAAAAGTGATTGATAGCGGTCATTTGCACAAAGGTGTTAAGCCAGTGCATTGGTGTACCGACTGTGGTTCGGCACTCGCTGAAGCGGAAGTGGAATACGAAGATAGAACATCTCCGGCTATTGATGTCGCTTTTGTGGCGGTTGATAGTCAAGCTGTTGCCGCTAAATTTGGCGTTGAAAATTATACTAAACCAGTAGCGATGGCAATTTGGACTACTACGCCGTGGACCATCCCTGCTAACCGTGCATTGTCGTTAAATGCCGAGTTAGATTACAGCTTGATTGAGTTTGTTAAAAACGGTGAAACCACAACATTGATTTTGGCTCAAGTGCTTGTTGAGTCATGTCTTGAACGTTACGGCGTTGAAAGCCATCAATTATTAGGCGAAGTTAAAGGGGCTGAGCTCGAGTTAATGCGCTTTAACCACCCATTCTATGCCTTTGATGTACCAGCTATTTTAGGTGACCATGTCACCACAGATGCGGGTACTGGTATTGTACATACCGCCCCAGGTCACGGTCAGGACGATTTTATTGTTGGCCTGAAATACGGTTTGGAAGTGGCCAACCCTGTTGGCGATAACGGTGTTTATAAAGCCGATACTGAGTTTTTTGCCGGTCAGCATGTCTTTAAAGCTAACGCCAATGTGGTTGAGCTGTTAAAAGAGAAAGGTGCGTTATTACTTCATGTTGCTTACCTTCACAGCTATCCACATTGCTGGCGCCATAAAACACCGATTATTTTCCGTGCGACACCACAGTGGTTTATCTCTATGGATAACCACGATCTGCGTTCGCAAGCATTACAAGAAATAAAGCAAACCAAATGGATCCCTGATTGGGGTCAAAGCCGTATTGAAAAAATGGTAGAAAACCGCCCAGACTGGTGTATTTCACGTCAGCGAACTTGGGGCGTACCGATCACATTATTTGTTCACCGCGAAACGGATGAGCTGCATCCCGACAGCGTGTCATTAATGGAACGAGTTGCGCATCGCATTGAACAGCAAGGTATTCAAGCTTGGTGGGATTTAGATGCAAGTGAATTGTTAGGTGATGAAGCAGATCAGTACCGTAAAGTCACTGATACATTGGACGTATGGTTTGACTCAGGCTCATCATTCTCTTCAGTTGTTGCTGCGCGTCCAGAGTTTCAAGGACATGAAATTGATTTGTATTTAGAAGGTAGCGATCAGCACCGCGGTTGGTTTATGTCATCATTAATGATTTCAACGGCGATGAATGGTAAAGCACCTTATAAGCAAGTATTGACTCATGGTTTTACCGTTGATGGTAAAGGCCGCAAGATGTCAAAATCTGTCGGTAATGTGATAGCCCCATTACAAGTGATCAATAAGCTCGGCGCTGACATTTTACGCTTATGGGTTGCTGCAACCGATTACAGTGGCGAAATGACAGTCTCTGACGAGATTTTAAATCGCAGCGCTGATGCGTACCGTCGTATTCGTAATACTGCCCGTTTCTTGTTAGCTAACTTAAATGGCTTTAACCCAGAAACTGACATGATCCCGTCTGAAGACATGGTCGCGTTAGACCGTTGGGTCGTGCGTCGTGCCGCTGCACTGCAACAAGAAATAATTGAAGCGTATGATCAATACAACTTCCATTTAGTGACTCAAAAGCTGATGCAGTTCTGTTCAGTAGAGTTAGGCAGTTTTTATCTTGATATTATTAAAGACCGCCAATACACAGCTAAGCAAGAAGGTCATGCTCGTCGGAGTTGCCAGTCAGCGCTTTATCATATTGCAGAAGCAATGGTACGTTGGATGACACCCATTTTAAGCTTTACTGCTGATGAACTATGGCAGTTGCTACCAGGTAAGCGTGAAAAGTATGTGTTTACCCAAGAATGGTACCAAGGTTTAGAAGCGGTGACACTTGACAGTGATTTAAGTGATGATTACTGGGAGAAACTATTAGCTGTCCGTAACGAAGTTAACAAAGTGCTTGAACAAGCTCGTCGTGATAAACGTATTGGTGGTTCATTAGAAGCGGAAGTGACATTGTTTGCTGATGCTGATTTAGCCGCTGAGTTAGCTAAAGTAGGTGATGAGTTACGTTTTGTACTGATCACCTCTAAAGCTGCTGTTGCCGATATGTCACAAGCGGGTAGTGACGCCATCGAAACTGAATTAAGCTCGCTTAAGTTAGTGGTTGCTAAAAGTGCGGCACACAAGTGCGAGCGTTGCTGGCACTATCGCGAAGAAGTTGGCACCATTGAAGATCACCCAACATTGTGTCAACGCTGTGTGACCAATATTGAAGGTGAAGGCGAACACCGCGACTTTGCTTAAGGAAGCATATACATGAGTTCTGTACCATTAACGTGGAAAGACAGTGGCTTGCGTTGGTATTGGGTAGCTGCATTGGTGTTTTTAGCCGATCAGCTCTCTAAACAATGGGTGCTTGCCAATTTTGATTTGTATGAGTCTATACAGCTTTTACCCTTTTTTAATTTCACTTATGTGCGAAACTACGGAGCGGCTTTCAGTTTTTTAAGTGACGCAGGGGGCTGGCAGCGGTGGTTGTTTACCGTTATTGCTCTCGGTTTTAGTACCTTGTTAACGATCTGGTTACGTAAGCAGTCTTATTCGCTATGGCGCAGCAACCTCGCTTTTACGTTAGTTATTGGCGGTGCATTAGGTAATTTGATTGATCGTTTAATGCATGGTTTCGTGGTTGATTTTATCGATTTTTACTGGAATACCAGTCATTATCCAGCGTTTAATATAGCCGATGCGGGGATCTTTATGGGTGCCGCATTGATCATTTGGGACTCATTTAGACCCGAGACAAAGCCATTGAAGGAGCAAGAGTAACTATGACAGATTTAACTAAACAAGATAGTCGTTCATTGTTGTGTCATATGAATATTGTACTGGAAGATGGATCTACAGCTGAAAGTACAAAATCATCAGGTAAACCTTCACGCTTAAACATTGGTGATGGTAGCTTAAGTCCGGCTTTTGAAGACCAGCTTAAAGACTTAAATGAAGGTGATAAGCACCAATTTACCTTAGCGGCAAAAGATGCATTTGGTGAATCCAATCCAGATGCGGTTCATTATATGGACAGAAGCCGCTTTCCTGCAGATATGGAGCTTGAAGAAGGCGTTATTGTCAGTTTTGGCGGTCCTGGTGGGAGTGAAATACCGGGTATTATTCGTGATACTGCTGGCGATTCAATTACCGTCGACTTAAACCATCCACTAGCAGGACGCACGATAACGTTTGAACTTGAAGTTGTCAGTGTCATCACTGAGTAAAAAAGGTATCACATGCTAAAAGTTGATCCAACGTCTCCTGAGCTTAATATTCTACTCGCCAACCCTCGCGGATTTTGCGCAGGGGTAGACCGCGCCATCAGTATTGTAGAACGTGCTTTAGAGTTATTTGAACCGCCAATTTATGTACGCCATGAAGTCGTACATAATCGTTATGTGGTCGAAAACCTAAAACAGCGAGGTGCTATTTTCGTTGATGAACTTGAGCAAGTACCAGACAATAGCATTGTTATTTTTAGCGCTCATGGTGTATCACAGACAGTAAGAAAAGAAGCAAAACACCGTGGTTTAAAAGTGTTTGATGCGACATGTCCTCTAGTGACCAAAGTACATTTACAAGTGACCCGTGCAAGTCGCAAGGGTGTTGAGTGCATTTTAATTGGTCATGAGGGACATCCAGAAGTTGAAGGCACCATGGGGCAATATGATAACCCTAACGGTGGTGTTTATCTTATTGAATCTCCTGAGGATGTGAATAATCTTCAGGTCAATAACCCAGATAACCTCTGTTTTGTCACTCAAACTACGCTTTCTGTCGATGACACCTTAGATATCATTACTGCACTAAAACAGCGTTTTCCTTCCATTGAAGGACCTCGTAAGGATGATATTTGCTACGCGACACAAAATCGCCAAGATGCGGTAAGAAGTATGTCTGCTGAAGTCGATTTATTGATTGTTGTCGGTTCCAAAAATAGTTCTAATTCAAATCGTTTACGTGAACTGGCTGAAAAGACCGGTACTCAATCTTATTTAGTTGATACCGCCGCCGATGTTGAAGCAATCTGGTTTAACGGGGTGAAGAAAGTGGCAGTAACAGCCGGGGCATCAGCGCCCGAAGTGCTAGTGCAACAAGTTGTTAACGCGATAGCGACACTTGCACCGAGTGTGATAACTGAAGTTGAAGGTCGTAAAGAAGACACTGTGTTTGCAGTTCCGGCGGAATTACGTTAATTAACGCCAATAAATGCTGTAAAACTTACCCGCATGCTATTCTAGTTTGCGGGTTTTTTGTACTAAAAAATAAACCGAGTATAGTGCTGATAAATCGATTAATCTATAAACTATAGTTAATATACAATATTGATACTATCTGATTACATTTAAGTCAGCTATGATAAGTTTGTTTTATAAAAGTTTGACTCATCTATGTTAAGTTTGTTTTATATAAATTTGTCTTGTAGTGTCAATCTAAATAAGAATAATAAAGATTTTAAAGGTAAAGATAGTTTGATTTTTATCTTTCGGGAGGTTTGAAGCTCATGTCGCCAAAAAGGAATGGATTTTCCTTAATCGAAGTTATGGTCTCACTGGTTATTCTAGTGATAGGCCTTATAGGTATTTTTAATCTTCATTTAGTTGCCAAGAAGGGCAGTTTCGAATCTTTTCAGCAAACTCAAGCGTCATATTATGTTAATGATATTATTAATCGTATGCGCATCAATAGCGGTCAACTTGCGACTTATGCTGGTACCTACACAGGTACAACGATTACATCAGCTACGTCTTGCGATGTTGCAGTTGGTGGTAATGTCAATTGTACTAATATTGAAACCAGAAACTGGGACCTGTACCAATGGGAACGGGCATTTTTAGGTGAAAATGAAAAATCCTCTGACAATAAAAATGTAGGTGGTTTAGATTCGCCTACGGCCTGTATTGATATCGACGCTAGCAATAATGTCACCGTAGTTATGACTTGGAAAGGCGTTAGATCTTCATCAGATGGTACTGCAGACAAAAGTGCTTTTATTAAAGGGTGTGGTTCTAGTAGCGATAGACGACGAGCATTGGTTGTCAATACGGCGATTATAATATGATAAAAGCATTTCATAGTCAGCGAGGCATGTCGCTAGTAGAGTTAATGGTCGCTATGTTAATCAGCTTATTTTTAACGGCTGGTCTTTTTACTATGTTTAATATGTCTTCCAGTAATGTAACAACAACTAGCCAATTTAATCAATTACAAGAAAATGGCCGAATCGCATTAGCGATTATGGAACGCGACTTAAGCCAGCTTGGTTTTATGGGTGACATTACGGGGACTGATTTTATTGTTGGCAGTAATACAACGTTATCTGGCACCGCAGTAACGGCTGATTGTGTGGGTGCAGGGTTAAATAATGCCAGTTTTCCTAATACACAACTTTCTCATTTCAGACGCTTGTGGGGATACGAGCAAGGCGTAAGTGCAGAATCATTAGCGTGTGTTTCACCTAATAACGCCACGGATGTCATCCAAATTAAACGCTTAATAGGGCCACCAGCAACAGTTCTCACCGCAACACGCTATTACGCAGCATCTGAGAAAAATGAAATCATATTTTTCAATGGCAGTGCCGCTGCCCCTGGGTTAGCGAATAGCCGCATTTGGGAATACCAGCATCATGTCTACTTTGTTCGTAATGACGGCACCACTCCCGTTTTAAGGCGTCGGACGTTATCAATAAATAACGGCATGAATAACGAAGAACAGCTCGTAGAAGGCATAGAAAATATGCGTATTTTATATGGTTTTGATATTAATGGTGATGGCACAGCAGACAGTTATATGCCTGCGCAAAACGTAACAACGTTAATGTGGGATAATGAACAGTTTCAGCGTTTAGTTGCCTTAAGGGTATTTTTATTGGTTCGTTCAAGCGAAGAAGACAGAAGTTATACAAATGATAATACTTATAAGCTAGGTGACAAGACCATTGGACCACTTAATGATAACTTTCGTCGAAAAATAGTTTCAAGCACTATTGTTTTAGAAAATCCAATTTTAATCAACCAATAATATCACAGCTCATTTCGTAATTTTTTTGAGTGGATGCAGGAAAGGTAGGTAAATGATCACATCAATAAAGACGCAGCAGGGAATTGTGTTGTTTTTTTCGTTAATCGTCCTAGTGTTAATGACCTTGATTGGTGTGGCATTGGCAGTCAATTCGACCCAGTCATTGAGAATGGCTGGTGCGGGTTCAGAAAGAATTGAAGCGATGGCTTCAGCTAAAGGCGGACAAGATAAAGTTATTTTGGCAAATACAGGCAACACTTTCACAAGTATGACAGCTATTTCTCAAATAGTTGATAATGACTTAGGTGTTACAAATACCATAACACCATTGATTGTAGGAGATGTAGGTTGTCAACGAAATGTAAAAGGCAATTCAGTTGCTATACTTTGTCGTCGATTTGAAATTTCGAGCGCTTCAACATTTGGCCGCAATAATATGGGGCTAGTGACAGTGGTTGTTGGTATTGAACAAGAAGTTAACTGAAGGAGTTGGTCATGTTTTTTAAACAATTATTTTATACATTGCTATTTGCAATTTTGGCTTACTCATCCATCAGCTTCGCCGATGATACTGAGTTGTATGTGCTTGAGTCTACCGCTCGTACGGGTTCTAAACCGCAAGTACTGATTATTTTTGATACCTCCGGTAGTATGGATACAAGCTTTAATACAGATGATCCTTACGAACGCGGAAATGAAAATGTCAATAGTAATGGGCGTTTAAGGACGAATACTAAATTATTTTTTACGCGTAATACTAGTAGCATACCATTGGCATCCAGTAATCAATATTTTTTAAATAGTAAAAATGGCTGTAATGTCGGAGAAGGTTACTTAGAAAAATATGGTTTGTTTACTGGGTATATACGTGAACATAAATATATAGGTGAAAATGGTGAATGGTCTGAATTACCTTTAACTGATGGAACGAGTATTCAATATACCGATTGTTATGAAGATATTGCGGAAAGAGATTATATTAATCGTTCAGTAACTAATGGTTTTCCAGTTGATGGATTAGGTACATCAACATCTCCCCAAAGACATACACCTATTAATGGTTCTTCCTCTACTGCGCAAGTTGATGCTGCAATAACTACAGCAAAACTAACCAATTTTGGTATTGGTCAGCCCATTACTCTGTTTACCGAAAAATATGTGAATTGGCATCACAGTACAAAATCCAAACATGATTATTCGCGATCACAAGTAGCGAAACGCGTTATAGAAGATACTATTGTCACAACTCCCAGTGTTGATTTTGGTTTGTCAGTATTTAACTTCGATGAAGGCGGCCGTATCGTTTATGGTATTACGCCCAATAATGAGACAAATAAACCCAGTTTACTTTCAACAATTAGTTCACTTCCCGCAAACACTTGGACACCATTATGTGAAAGTCTTTATGAGGCTTATCATTATTTTGCAGGTAAAAGTGTTTTATATGGCAATGTAGACCCCTCTAGAACGCCTCATAGAGATACTACAATAGAATCTAGTGGAAGTTATATATCTCCATTTGTGGGTAAGCAATGCCAAGACAAAGCTTATGTTATTTATATTACTGATGGTGCGCCCACTAGAGACAGTGGCGCTGATGATTTAGTTAAAGATCTTTCTGGTATTTCTGATTCAGATAAATACTCTGGTAGTTTCTTGCCTGCTCTTGCTGGTTGGTTAAATAAAAATGATGTCAATACCAGCCTTGATGGCACTCAAACTGTTTCAACTTACACCATCGGTTTTGGTTCTGATGCAAATTCAGTCGCGGCTATTTTAAAAGAAACGGCATCACGTGGTGGTGGAGCAACTTACACAGCAGCTAATGCTCAAAAGTTACAAGAAGCATTACAATCGATTTTCTCTAATATTTTAGAAACTAACTCTAGTTTTACTTCGCCATCGATTGCCAGTAATAATTTTGATAGAACCCAAACATTAGACTCGGTTTACTACGCAATGTTTTTACCTAATGAAGGTCCTCGTTGGGTGGGTAACTTGAAAAAGTTCAAAGTGACTGGGTCGGGTGATATTGTAGATAAAAATGGTAATGACGCCATTGGTGATGATGGTAATTTGGCCTCGTCTGCATGTTCTTATTGGACATCGGATGCTGTCTGCAGTGCCACAAGCGGCGGCGGTGATGGTAATAATGTTGAAATCGGTGGTGCATTAACTAAGCTTCAATCAACGCCGAGTCGCACTTTATACGGGAACTTTGGTACAGGTGGCGCTATTGAAGCTTTCACTAAGTCAAAAGCTGCAATCAGTCTTGGCAGTGAAACAGCGTTAGCAACCTTTATGGGTGTCGATAAAACTGAACTCACCAAATTATTTGATTGGACGATTGGCATCGATGTTGATGATGAAGATAAAGATGGTTCAACAACAGATAAGCGCTCAGATATTATGGGTGATCCACTGCACTCTAAACCGTTAGCAATTAACTATGGTACTGCGGGCTCACCCGATATACGTATTTTGCTTGGTACTAATGCAGGCTTTTTACACATGTTTAAAGACAATGGTGCGAGTGTTGAAGAGTCATGGGCATTTATGCCGCAAGAACTATTACCTAACCTTCGTGAGTTAAGGGCAAACGTACCAACAGGAGTTCATTCTGTTTACGGTATGGATAGCCCACCTGTTGCATATGTAAAAAGAAATGCATCAGGTGCAATTGATAAAGCTTGGCTATTTGTTGGTATGCGCCGCGGGGGAAAATCGTATTATGCCCTTAACATCACCAACCCTGATTCTCCACAATTTATGTGGAAAGTTGATCCGAGCTCAACAGGGATGAGTGATATGGGTCAGTCTTGGGCAGAACCTGTGGTCACGTTTATCCCTGGCGTACCTGCAGGCAATACCTCCGCAGATACTGCCTCTCCAGTGGTTATTATTGGCGGTGGATATAACCCTTCAACTAAAGATGGTGCAGGGGTTGGTACTGATGACACTACCGGCCGCAGTGTTTATATTTTAAATGCTGAAACTGGAGCCCTAGTGTATCGATTTGGTACAGGCTCTAGTGGCACACAGTTACCTGGTATTGTTGATAGCATCCCAAATAGTATTGCAATATTAGACAGTAACGGTGATAGATTGACTGACAGATTATATGCAACTGACACAGGGGCTAATATTTGGCGTATGGATTTACCCAGTGCTTCACCGACGAGTTCTACTAGTCCGTGGACTGCATTTAAGTTTGCGAGTTTAGGCGGATCTACACAAGCAACCGATAAACGCTTTTTTGCCGAACCTGCAGTGGCGCAAACGATATTTAATAATATTTCTCAAGTGTCGGTTACTGACTCGTCTAATAATACAACCACGAGCTTAACGTATCAAAATATCCCTTATGATGCCGTTACGGTGGGCAGTGGTCATAGACCGCACCCTTTAGATACTACGCGTTCAGATAAGTTTTTTGTGTTACAAGACCGTAATGTAGTGACTAAATCGTTTACTGGCGCTACAGGTAAAGAGATCCCGGCTGTGTTAGCGTTAGTAAATCTTTATGATGTGTCTTCTACACCTCCTACAACCGAAGCGCAGAATATAGAATTTGGTCAAAAACGAGGTTGGTATTATAACTTTGCTGCGAAAGGGGAAAAAAGTTTATCGGCCTCTACAATCATTAATGGAAGAGTGTTCTTTACCTCTTATGTTCCAGGAGATAATACATCTGCGAACCAATGTTTAGCCATTGGTCAAGGGAGATTGTATGGCTTTGATTTACATAAAGGTACCCGTTCGTATACTCAAGAATATTTAGAAATGGGCGCACGAGTACCTGATACGCCTCAGTTAGTCATACCACCAAATGGTACATCAGATAGTTATATGTATTTAATTGGTATTGGCTCTGCTGGTGATGATATGGATAAAGTGGATGATGATGATGATGGCTGTGCTGCTGGTGATAATAAATGTATCCGTGGTGGGCCAGGCGTGAATAAAATTTATTATCATATTGATGAGTAGAAAAGAGTATAAATAATGAAGCAGTTACAGTCCGGATTTACATTAATTGAAGTGATGATCACTGTCGTGATAGTGGGCATTTTAGCTTCAATTGCTTATCCAAGTTATACTCAATTTGTCGCTAAAGGAGCTCGAGGTGATGGCTTGGCAGGTGTTATGCGTGTTGCTAATTTACAGGAACAATTTTATTTAGATCGTCGTAGCTTCACTACTGATATGACAGAACTTGGTTTGTCTGTAGATCCTTGGGTTGTTGAAAATACTTATTATAACGTCGATACAACCTTGAGTGGAGATGATTACACAGTGACAGCCACTGCCGTTGGTGTACAAGCGACTCGTGATAGTGCTTGTGCGACAATATCGTTAACCTCAACGGGTGCTAAGTCACCTACGGAGTGTTGGAAATGAGAACAGTAATACCTTTTGTTCTATTATCAATATTTATATCTGCTAATGCTTCATCTGCGGATGATGCAGTAACGACATTAACACCTTATAAGTGCCATATAGAAACGGCTAATGGTGCTAACATAGCATTGTTTGAGTGGGATAAAGCGCTCGTTATACAAGAACAGAGCGCTTTGCTTGCAGAGTATGTTCCAACTATCTCAGATGAGCGGCTTATGGTTAAAAGAGTGGTTGAGTGCATAGCGGAAGATAAAGTTTTTAAAGATGTATTAGTGCGTGAGCTTGATGCACAAAGAACGTATTAGTATCCTATTGAGAAGATAGTGCAAAAAGGCTTACTTATTTACATAAGTATGCCTTTTTTGTTAGCTAACTTGAACTTGGGAGAAGGGATGCATATGCTATTAAAAATCAATATGTTAAGCAGAATCCACTTTCAAGTTTGTTATTTTTTATACTAACAAGGCGAATTGACGCGTCAATAGTTAGTCTATTGTAAGTCGGTTCAACGCAGTTAGTAGGGCAAAGGGCTGCTTGAAAGGCGTTTATTATCCTTAACTCAGGTTAGCTACACGCCACTGTTGTAGTTACTTTTGAAATTCGCCCTGAGGAATTGATATTTAATGCTTCAGAAGAACTGCTCGTTACTTTGCCAGGGCAATATCTAAATACGCTACTGCCGCCATTAGTGCCCATACCATCAGGGTTAAAGCTATATCTTGAAAGATCTGATTTAATAAAGTCATTACTATTAAACGCATCCACTTTACGTAGAACCACATCAGCAATACCATTGGTTGTATCCATTGAGCCAAGAGTACCATTATCAATAAATACACTAAATCCTTTTGTCCAGTCACTCCCACACGACGTTGTTGTCATAGGACAGATAGAAACTCTGCTTCCGTAACTAACGGCTTGACTACGGGCAAATACAAACGAGGATTCAATGGTGCTGATAACACTTCTTGCTCTTATACCTTCATAAAGGCTGGTTAACGACGGCACGCCAATAGCTAACAGTATTGCAGCAACGGTAATGGTCACCATCAATTCTATTAGAGTAAAACCAGATTGTATTTTTTTCATGCGCAATTCCTCTGCTATATAAAACAGAGTATAACCAAGCGCAACATGAATGACAGTGTTTAATTGACTATTTGCAGACATCACTGCTAATCAATTCTTTATCAATAATCTTTATTATTTTATATTTTGTCATTTTACATTTTGTTAAAATTTACATTCTATATTTTTCTTGTTTGATACTCTTACCCTACCAGCTTGATTAACAATTACCGCTTTTGAATAAGGACTGTCAACAGAGCCTGGGCAATACGTTAATGTTCCATTAGTGCCTGAAGCTAATCCATCGGGTTGAAATCTAATCGCGGGACGATTGTAGTCAATGTAATCATTTTCATGAAAAGGAGATGTTTGTTGGAGTAAGCTATCACTGGCATCAAGTTGGTTTTTTTGCCCACGGTCAATAAATACACTTAACCCAATACTCCAATCCGATGAACACAAGTTGTCGACTAAAGGGCAAATTGTTACCCTCGAGCCATAACTGATTGCCATATTTCGGCCTAATTGAATGGTCTGTTGGATCACTTTAATATTACTACTTGCCCTGACTTGTTCAATTAATGCAGTAAATGAGGGAATTGCGATGAGTGAAATTAGTGTGGCAATCAGCATAGTTACTATTAACTCAATCAGACTAAAGCCTTTTATGTGATTAAAATGAGGCATACTGGTTCATCCTTAAACGTTGTCGGCTGCGTCCTGCAGTAAAACTTAATCTAGTATAGAAAATGAACAGCAAGTTTGCTGCGAAATATCTTTTCATAAATACGTAAAATAGCCGCGACAATTGGCTGCGCTTTCAAGTAAGATATTTGAATGATATTAGTAAGCATATAAACTGTAATCAGGACAAATGCTTAATCAACAACTTAGCCGATGACAGGAGTATTTAATGAAAAAAGTCGAAGCGATTATTAAGCCATTTAAACTTGATGATGTGCGTGAGTCACTTGCTGAAATTGGCATTACGGGTATGACAGTGTCTGAAGTCAAAGGTTTTGGCCGTCAAAAAGGTCATACCGAGCTTTATCGTGGCGCAGAATACATGGTGGATTTTTTACCAAAAGTAAAAATCGAACTGGTGATCCAAGATGACCTTCTTGAGCGAGCGATTGATGCTATTGTTGATATCGCCAGAACAGGAAAGATTGGTGATGGAAAAATATTTGTAACCGACGTTGAACGAGTCATTCGAATTCGTACCGGTGAAGAAAACGAAGAAGCAGTATAAGGCCTACAGGGCCTTTTTTTTCAATTGTACATTTTGTTTAGTTAACCTCAACTCTGGATAAGAGATGGGATAAATTGTTAAAAACGGCTTTATTTCAAGTCTACAACATCAAAATCGCCATGCGTTTGCTAGTAAGGCGTATTGACGTGTCAATAGCGGGCCCATTTTAAGTAGGTGCAACTTTGGCCGCGCAGCAAAGGGCTGTTTGATAACCGTTTATTATCCACAGTTAGGTTACATAGTCGCTGGCATAAGGTATCTCTGAGGTAATGTATGGTTCAACGAATTGTTATTGTGGGTGGCGGAGCTGCAGGGTTAGCATTGGCCTCCAAATTGGGACGGAAGTTTGGTAAAAGTCCGTTAATCGATATTAGTCTGATTGATAAAAATACCATCCATATTTGGAAACCCAAGTTACATGAAGTTGCCGTTGGTGTGATTGATCAATCAATTGAAGGCCTGCAATATCGAGATCACGGATTAAAGAATGGCTATCGATATATTCGAGGTGCCATTGAACAATGCGACCCAAGCACTAAGCAAATTCAACTTGCTCCAGTGTATAACGATGAAGGCGAGATGATCATTGCCGCGCGCAGTATTGAATACGATACTCTTGTGCTTGCATTAGGCGGGGTTTCAAATAGCTTTAATACACCGGGTGCTGAAAAACATTGTATTTTCTTAGACAGTTTAGACAGTGCAAATCTTTTTCACCATAAGCTTATGGATGCACTCTTACAGCTTAATGAAACACAAGACCAATTAGGTATCGGTATCGTAGGTGCCGGTGCAACAGGCGTCGAGCTGGCCGCTGAACTCCATCATGTTATTGAGTCTGTAAGGGAGTACGGTTATCAAAATATCTCCAAAGATCATTTAGATATAAACCTAATTGAAGCATCCACTAAAATCCTTCCCCAATTACCTGAACAAGTCAGTTCGAGGGCACAAACTGTACTGTCAAAATTAGGGGTAAAATTGCACTTAGGTGTGCAGGTTAAAGAAGTGACTAAAGAAGGCTTTGTTACTGCGACAGGTGAGACGATTAAAGCCAATATAAAAGTATGGGCAGCAGGTGTTAAAGGTCCAAAGGTCTTTGAAAATTTCACCCAATTACCTATTACGCCACGTAATCAAATCGATGTAGATGAGTGTATGCATGTTAAAGGCCTTAATGATATTTACGCCTTAGGTGACTGTGCTCAATTAATTTTACCATCAGGTAAACCCGTACCACCCAGAGCCCAAGCAGCTGCCCAAATGGCCGATCGCCTATATGACAATATTTGTTTAAAGATGAAGCTTCAACCAGAAAAACCTTTCGTTTATAAAGACTATGGTTCATTGGTATCGCTCAGTCGTTTTTCTGCGGTTGGAAATTTAATGGGTAACCTTCGTTCGGGAGACTTTTTTGTTGAAGGTCACGTTGCACGTTTGATGTATATCTCGCTTTACCAACGTCATTTAGCCAGTTTATATGGCTGGTTCTCCGCTTCTGTATACCGTATTGCGCAAAAGCTACTTCGCTGGCAACGTCCTAAACTGAAATTGCATTAGGTGATTACCCGGCTAATAAATCGATAATCAGCGCCCATTGTATTCTTTTTTATTGAATACAAAGCTTTTTTGGACAAGAATTGGTCACTTGGTGATTATTGACGCAATTTAGCCTAAATGTACTTGAATTTAAGATTTAACTTGGTAGTTTCAGTTATTAATTATTTGTTAACCTAAGGTATGACAATGATGTTGTACTTAAATCAGAGAAGATAATCAGTGCTTCAAGGAGCCAAGATGCCCAACGAAATTACATTATTAGAACAAACCAAACATGGTGATTTAAAACTGACTCCAAGTGATTTTTCACACGTGGCAGAACAGCACATTGTGCCTGTAACCTTACATGAAATTAATCGCGCTGCCACTGAATATCCTATCGTATTCGTTAAAAATAGTGACACAAACGAGTTTCAATCAGTTGCTATGCTAGGGTTAAAGCCTGGTCAGAATCTAAGTGTAAAAGACGGCAAATGGCAAGGCTTGTATATTCCTGCGGTTGTACGAGATTATCCTCTTGGCTTAGTCGTTAACCCAGACGTTAAAGATAAAGTGTGGATTGGCATTCGTGAAAATGCTAAAGAAGTGACTAAAGAAGACGGCCAAGCATTATTTGAAGAGGGTAAAGAAACCCCATTTTTAGAAGCGCGTAAGCAAGCATTGATTAGTCACTATGAACAAGATCAAGCTACACGGGGTATTTTGAGCTTTTTAGATGAAAAAGGCTTGTTGATTAATCAGACTCTAACTGTTGATGTCGCCGGTGAAAAACGTAATATTAATGGTTTATATCTTATTGATGAAGCTAAATTAAATGCACTAACCGATGAAGAGTTCATTGAGCTTAAAAAGCGTGGTTTACTCGGTCCTATATACGGTCATTTAGGCTCACTTAACCAAGTTAATCGCTTAGCTCGAATTGAAGCGCTGGGTCGATAGTGTCGTAAGGTTATATTAAAACAGGCACTCAATTGAGTGCCTGTTTAGTTTTAAGAAGCTAAAATGCAATAAATAGAGCGCTTAAATCGAATACATTTCAGATACAAAAAAGCCACTCATTGAGTGGCTTTTTTGTTTTTATGGTGCCGGCACCAAGAGTCGAACTCGGGACCTACTGATTACAAGTCAGTTGCTCTACCAGCTGAGCTATGCCGGCTAAATTGTGGTGCCCGAACCCGGAATCGAACCAGGGACACGAGGATTTTCAATCCTCTGCTCTACCGACTGAGCTATTCGGGCAACTAACTAAGTGTCAGTTAACTACTACAGACTAAGTATTAACTTGGTAATCAATACCTGTCTCGTCTGGAGTGCGCACATAGTATAGTGATGGTTTTTATCGTGCAAGTGGTTTTTCAAATGTTTTCACTCGTTCGGCTAGTTAATGTGCAAACGGGTGGTTTTTTATAAGTAATTGATGATTTTTAACGCGAAGGGGGGAATTAATATACTAAGGCCTGTTGATCTTTCAATGTTGTTTTTGCAGCGAATTGTAGCTCATTACTTAACATGAGCTACAAGGCAGGGGCTTTGTGGTGTAGTTATGCTACATAAAAAGCCGATAACGCAGTAGAAATGACCAACAAACGCTGCCCGAAGGGGTCGGCTAAAAACGTTTTACCCTTTGTTGAGTGAGTCTTTGATAAGCGAGTGTTGCTTAGATTGCTAGGCAGCAATCCACTCGCCTCGATTAAAACGTTTTTATCTCGAACAAAATTATCTCGAACAAAATTTAACCAGCGAAGATCAACAGGCCCTAGTCATGCAGTATATCGGTGAGCGTAACTGTGTCAGTTTCCTATAAAGAAAGGCAAAACCCAGCTAATAGCAGGCATAATCCATTTACTGATTTTCTTTAAGCCATTTTGAGGTTAACCATAGTCGTTAATAGCATTAAGAGGGGGGAGCGATATAAGACATCCTAAGTAAGATGCGTTTAAGCGCTGACTTTGCTTGGCTCTATAAGCTAAAAAGACAACTGTTATTACCTCATACTTAACGTTGAGTACTCGCTATTAACCTTGTATACCCCATATATAGAGTGTTCAATTCCCATTGTGGGTTCGTTTTCTATCCTAGTTAACCGGACTCGAACCAGTAACGGACAAGTGTATGCGTTGTTTCTTACTATAATGGGTATTTACCGCTCTTGTACCGACTTAAACGGTTAATCATCCTCACAGATAATATTGGTTAACAATTCATTTCTATTTTATCGAATGAATACTCCTATATTTAGCAGTTTTCTTTACTAAAAATGACGTTAATATGTTGTGAGTTTATTGAGGAAGGTAACATGTTAAAAAACACTTCAGCTGGCTATGGATTAATAACCATTTTGACCCATTGGTTGTCCGCCATCGCAGTTATTAGCCTTTTTAGTGTAGGTTATTGGATGGTTGATCTTACGTACTACAGTAGTTGGTACCAAACTGCGCCACATGTTCATAAAAGTATTGGTCTGCTGTTACTCGGATTAACCTTGTTAAGATTAGTGTGGCGAGCTATGTCACTAACGCCTAGTGCATTACCTAACCATCAGCCATGGGAAAAACGTATGGCAACCTGGGCACATGCTAGTCTTTATACGTTAATGCTGCTGATTATGTTTTCAGGAATTATGATTTCTACAGCAGATGGTAGGGATATTTGGATTTTTGACTGGTTTGCCGTGCCGTTTCCTAATGCTTTTATTGACGAACAAGCTGATATTGCCGGTGTTATACATCAATACCTTGCTTATAGCTTAATTGGCCTAGTTGTGTTGCATAGCGCAGGTGCGATTAAGCATCATATTATAGATAAAGATAATACTCTGAAAAGAATGCTTATTCCCAACCGTGTTCGTTAACAGTTGTATTGGTTAACAATCTAATTAATCGTCGGTTCAGCTAACGGTTATGTTCGATGATGATGACTCTATTTATTAACTCTACCTATTTACCATTAACGCTTAATTTAAAGGAATAAAAATCATGAAAAAACACCTTATTGCAGCCATAATCGGTTCAACGCTTATGTTACCCGTTGCAGCTAATGCGGCCGACTATGTTATCGACACCCAAGGTGCACATGCATCGATTCAATTTAGTGTTAACCATTTAGGTTATAGTTTTGTGGTAGGACGTTTTAATGAGTTTTCAGGTGACTTTAGCTTTGATGCTAACAAATTGGCTGATGCCAAACTGAACGTCAAAATTAACACTAACAGTGTTGATTCAAATCACGCCGAACGTGACAAGCATTTGCGCAGTGAAGACTTTTTAAATACCAGTAAATTCCCTCAAGCCACTTTTACGTCGACATCCATAGTGGATAAAGGTAATAACCAGTTTGTGATTAATGGTGATTTTACCTTAAATGGCGTGACCAAACCCCTAACCATAGATGCCGTTGCCATTGGTGAAGGTAAAGATCCATGGGGAGGTTACCGTGCAGGCTTTAGTGGTACAACGACATTTGCGATGAAAGACTTCGATGTCAAAATGGATTTAGGTCCTGCTTCTGCTAACGTTGAATTAGCATTAGTAGTGGAAGGCATTAAGCAATAATGAACACTATGAGTTCACTAACTGGCATCAGGTAGAGTAATAAATGAGCGCCCACCGACGCCACTTCGTGTCGAACAACGAGGTTTTTCGATGAAGGTGATATAATAAAGCCGCTTAGTAAAGCGGCTTTATTTTTAGGTAAAACAATTGATTATATTGACTGGTTACTCGTCTTCAGCTGGCGGAACATAGCCTTCAATTTCAACGTCTTTACCTTCAAATAAAAAATTAGTCATTTGCTCTTCAAGAAATTTACGGTCATCAACATTCATCATATTGAGTTTTTTCTCATTAATGAGCATGGTTTGCTTCTGTTGCCATAAGCCCCAAGCTTCTTTACTGATATTATCAAAAATGCGCTTACCCAATTCGCCAGGGTATAGCTGAAAATCTAAGCCGTCAGCGGATTTGTTTAAATGTTGACAGTGAACGGTGCTAGCCATGATGATCCCTTACTAACTTTAATTACGATAAAAATTAATGTGTCGCGAAAAGTACGGCTAAATTAGCCAAAATACGTTCTGTGGCAGCTGCCAACCCGACTTTCGCAGGTTGTTCTATGTTATACCAGAGTGCCGAGGTTTGTTCCATGATACCGCTAGCGAGATCTGGAGATAGTTCAACTAATACCGGGTGAATATCCAGATGAAAGTGACTGAATGTATGCCTAAATCCTGCAAGCCCTTGCTCTGACTCTGTCAAATTATGCAGGCTTAAATAATCATTTATTTCTGCTTGGTGCTCAAATTGCGGAAAACACCATAATCCCCCCCATATCCCCGCGGGTGGACGTTGAATAAGCTGAACTTTTACTGAATCTTCGCTGCTATCGACTAAAACCAGCATAAAAGCAGATTTTTCTGGAGTGATTTTTTTAGGTTTTTTACCTGGATATTGACTTTGAAGACCGCTTTGTTGAGCCACACAATCAATTGCCACAGGGCAAGCTGCGCAATTGGGTTTACTGCGGGTGCAAACACTTGAACCAATATCCATCATTGCTTGGTTAAATTTTTCAACATCTTTGACTGGCGTTAATGTGTCGGTTAATTGCCATAATTGCTGCTCAACGTTTTTTTGTCCAGGCCAGCCTTCAATAGCACCATGTCTGGCCAATACCCGTTTTACATTACCATCTAAAATAGGGTGGTGTTGTCCGAGCGATAAGGATAAGACTGCGCCAGCAGTCGATTTACCTATTCCAGATAAAGCCACTACATCATCAAACTGAGTAGGGAACTCGCCGTTAAAGGCATCGCGAATATGCTGAGCTGCTTTATGTAAATTACGTGCTCTGGCGTAATAGCCTAAGCCCGTCCACAAATGCAGCACCTCATCTTGATGAGCATTAGCAAGATCTATAACGCTAGGGAAACGCGCTATAAATTTTTGGAAATAGGGAATCACAGTTGCGACTTGAGTTTGCTGGAGCATGATCTCCGACACCCAAACACGGTAAGGCGTTTTATTGATCTGCCAAGGCAGTGATTTACGACCATGTAGGTCATACCAAGCGATGATACGCTCAGAAAATGGAGTCAGATTTTTCATGGGCGCAGTGTAGCCATAGGCATTTTATTACACAAGTAGCCAGGCTATTTTAAATCACTCGTTTACACCAAATTAGCGTAAACATGTGCAATCAGTTTAGGTATAATGGCCCACTGACTTTAAAAATGATCTGTTACAGATAACAATTGCGTAATGTGCAGCTAAAAAGTGGCTACCATGGCATTTAGCCACTAACCCATTTAATCACTCGCTATAACAGCACAAGAAGTACGCAGACAATGAGGCAAAGATGAGCGACGTTACCACAGCTGAATTTAACGAAGACGGTAAATACATTCGTAAAATCAGAAGTTTTGTTTTACGTGAAGGCCGTTTAACCAAAGGCCAATCTCAAGCAATTGAAGCACATTGGCCAGCAATGGGACTTGATTACACTCCACAACCGTTGGATTTAAACCAAGTGTTTGGTCGCGATGCTGATACCGTTCTAGAAATAGGTTTTGGTATGGGTGCATCATTAGTGCAAATGGCAAAAGCAGCCCCAGAACAAAATTTTATTGGCATAGAAGTCCATAAGCCTGGCATTGGTACGTGTCTTTCTGAGGCCGGTGCTGCTGAAGTTACTAACTTACGTGTATATCACCATGATGCAATGGAAGTGCTAGAGCACAGTATTCTTGATGGTTCACTTGCGCGGGTACAATTGTTTTTCCCCGATCCATGGCATAAAAAACGTCATAACAAGCGTCGGATTGTACAAGCTGAGTTTGTACAGCTAGTCCGTCGTAAGCTTAAAATTGGTGGTGTGTTTCACATGGCAACCGATTGGGAAAATTACAGCGAGCATATGTTAGACATAATGAATGCTGCTGAAGGTTATAATAATCAATCAACAACTGGTACAGTTGTCGAACGTCCAGACCACCGTCCGCTTACAAAGTTTGAAGCAAGAGGCCACAGACTTGGTCACGGCGTATGGGATATCATGTTTGAGCGTATCGCTTAATCACTACTACACTTTTTAGCAATCGGAGAATACACCATGGCGCAAAATCGCAGTCGACGTTTACGTAAAAAATTACGAGTTGATGAATTTCAAGAATTAGGTTTCGAAATGAACTGGACATTTAATGAGTCAGTTTCTGAACAAGATATCGATAGTTTGGTTGATCAGTTTATTGCTCAAGTGATTGAACCACGTCAATTAGGTTTCCACGGTGGTGGACACAAGCAATGGGAAGGCATTATGGCTACCCAAACTATCGGTAAATGTACTGATGAAGATATTGCAGCAGTCAATGCATTCTGGAAAGACAAGCCAGTTTCTGACCTTGAAGTCAGTGATTTATATGATATTTGGTGGGGTTAAGCTAAATTGCCAGAGCAATTATTACTTCAAGACGCTGTCGATAAAGTAAGATCGCTATTGGGTAAAGGTAAGGTGGCAGGATATATTCCTGCTCTTGCCTGCGTTGACCCCAACAAAATAGGTATTGCAGTTACCACCATTGACGGTCAAACAATTGGTGCGGGTGATTATCTTGAACCTTTTTCCATTCAAAGTATTTCTAAAGTCTTTAGCCTGACTCAGGCACTTAATTTATATACAGAAGAAGAAATCTGGAGTCGAGTGGGTAAAGAACCTTCTGGGCATTCATTTAACTCGCTTGTACAGGTTGAATTAGAGCGTGGCAAACCACGGAATCCATTTATTAATGCTGGCGCGTTAGTCATTGCGGACTTGTTGCAAGCACGCTTGGGTGCACCTAAACATCATATGCTTGAGGTGGTGCGTCAGTTGAGCCAAAATACCACATTAGCCTTCGACAAAGTGGTAGCAGATTCTGAGTATCAATTTAGTGCACGTAATGCTTCTATTGCCTATTTAATGAAGTCATTTGGTAATTTTAATGGCGACGTGAATACCGTACTTAAAAGCTATTTTCATTATTGTGCGTTAAGGATGAATTGTGCAGATTTGTCCCGGGCGATGTTTTATTTGGCCAATCGTGGTAAGACACTCGATGGCGATAGCTTAGTCTCACCAGTGCAAACTCGGCAGCTTAATGCATTACTCGCAACGTCTGGATTATACGATGGCGCAGGCGAGTTTGCTTACCGAGTGGGTATGCCGGGTAAAAGTGGCGTAGGCGGCGGTATTATTGCGATTATTCCTGGTGACATGTCTATCTGTGTGTGGTCGCCTGAACTCGACAATAATGGCAATTCATTGGCAGGTACAGCCTTACTTGAGCATTTAAGCCAGCAGTTAGGTCGTTCAATTTTTTAATTCCACATCACTTTTTTTAATTTCACATCACTACTCGTAAAATAGACTACTTTTTGGTTTATTTTACGAAGAGGGTGGTGTTTTTTGTTCATTTAGTAGATGTTAAATTTTAAATTTTATAAAAACCACTTATAAATCAAGCGACTATACTTGTTGGCATGACTAGTGCTTTATTGTGCTATAACTAATTATATTGAATAGATTTTATCGATATTCGTTTAACAAAAGGATTTTTATCATGACCAAACAGAAGTTAATTTGTGGTTTAGCGTTAACTAGCATGTTATTCACTGCAGGGGCATTGACTCCAGCCATGGCAAAAATGTCAATTAATGATGAAAAGTGTAACGTGACATTAAACTATGACGTGACCGTTGAACCGAAAAGTTTACAGGTCAGTGATAATGGCAGCGAGAAATATCGCGTTCAACTGGGTCAATTGTATGTCGACGGTAAAGAAGTCGCATTAAATGACAAGCAACGGCTGTTATTAACTCAATATTCTGATGAGCTATCTCGCCAAGTTCCTGAAGTGATTGATTTAGTCACCGACGTTGTGTCGATGGCATCTCAGGCTGTCAATATGGCGCTAACACCAATATTTGGCGATGCCACAGGCGTTCAGATTGATAAGATGATGACAGGTATTCAACAACGCATTGATACTATGGCTTATCAACAAGGTGATAAATTTTATTTAGGCTCAACTGAATCTTCAATGGAACATGCCTTTAATGAAGAGTTTGAGCAAGAAATAGAGCAAATGGTAACGAACTCAATGGGCTCATTAATGATGACATTAGGTAGCCAGATCATGTCTTCTGAAGGTGGTTCGTTTGAAGAGAAAATGAATACTTTTTCACAAAAAATGGACAACGTCGGTAAAGACATCGAGCAACAACTTGAGTCGCAATCTCAAGGTCTGGAGCAACGCGCGACTGAGGTTTGTGATAATTTTGAAGGATTATTAGTGTTAGAAAGTCGAGTGCGTAAAGCCATCCCAGAACTTGCACCTTACACCTTAGCTACGCTAGGCGATATAAAAGAGTAACCTTGTTCAAGCTGTCTTCCCGGACACCTGACCTTCCCCTGTGCTTTTTTAAAGACACAGGGGCTTTTTTTTTCCGCCTATTTTAGCTATTTTGCCGCTATAGCTAGTGTTGCTTTGTTCTGATAAAAAAATTGTCAATTATAAATATACAGCCCGACAGGCTTTTTTTGTTATACTAATAAAAACTATAACAAAATTGCACTCTATTTTTGGATGTGGTTATATTTCGGAGTAGTCATTTGTTTGTGTTGATTTACAGTATTGGTTTGTTTCGGTGCTCATTGAGCATCAACACTATTAATAACTGAATGTTGATATTGTGCTTAGCAAGGTTTAGTTACCAGCAATGGCAAACAGACATCTGAAATTTTTATTAATGTCGTAACCAGCTTAAGGCGACTTTCATGTTAGAACTGTTAGAACCTATCGCAATTTTTACTCATGTTGCACGTGCAGGAAGTTTTAGTGCTGCAGCCAGACGTCTTGGCATTTCTAAATCTAAAGTGAGCACTCAAGTTGCAGATCTTGAACATAAACTTGGCGTTCAACTTATTCAGCGTACAACACGCAGTTTAAGTCTTACCGAAGCCGGCAATCTATTATATCTTCAAGGCGAAGAACTACTTCGAGATGCAGAACAGGCAGTATCAAGTGTTCACAACTTAAATGATGCCACTCGTGGTGTATTGAAAGTCGGGATTTCGCAATCATTTGGTACTATGCATATTATTCCTGCTTTACCAGAATTTATGGCGAGACACCCAGATCTTGAACTACAAATCAGTTTGCTTGACCACAAAGTTGACGTTGTCAGCGAAGGTTTAGATCTGTTGTTAACCATGTCTGAGCAATTACCGCTGGGTATGGTGGCAAGGCCGTTAATGAAATGTCAGTTTTTGTTAGTCGCATCACCAGGCTATGTTGCCCAGCACGGAAACATTAGCCGGCCTGAACAATTGGTTGAACACAATTGTTTGGTGTATCAAGGCGAGTGGCATGAGCACAGTATGTGGCAATTTAAAAAGGGCGATGATTATTGTGAAATTGGCGTATCAGGCAATTTCCGTGTTGATAATGCGCCGGCATTAAAATCGGCCGCAGTGAGTGGTTTAGGTATTGTTTACTTAGCCAGTTATTTGCTGGAAGATGAAATTGCTGAAGGAACATTGGTTCCTTTGTTACCTGATTGGCAGTTGACCCATAATCTTCCATTACAAGCGGTGTATCCGCGTCGTAAACACCTGGCTCCAAAGGTGAGTGCGTTTATTGATTTTATTAAAACGCACATTAGTAGCCCACCTTATTGGGACGCTAAGTTTGAAAATTTGTACAAACAGCGTAAATAGCCTCAACTCTGGATAATAAACGGTTATCAAACAGCCCTGTGTTGTGCTAGCTGCATTGTATCGACTTACATTGGCTGGCACATAGTTATTGAGGCAGCGCTTAACGCGGCTCTTAACATAGCGATTAATACGTCAATCCGCCTTGTTAGCAAAACACATGGCAAGTTTGATACTGCAAACTTAAAAGACATCCGTTGTTAACTATATATTCCCACGCCTGTTTAGAGTCGATGCTAGGTAAAAGCGGAAACACTGTTTCCTTTTTAAAACAAAGCCAAAAATTATCTTGCAGTTTAATATTAAAGTTATATTTATCAGTTTATTAAGATTTTAATTTATTAGTTATTCATTAGGTAGCTAATCAAGGGGGCAGCGAAATACCAGAGTTAAGTTGTTGAAGTCTGTTCTGATATCAATACAATAGTTATTAGTTGATTCGAAATGATTTGAAGCATGCGTTTTCTGAGAAATGACCCCTTTTCAGTTAAGCGTACAAATCGGCAAGGTAGCAAATTTTGAATCAGTACTGGCAGTAGTTTTGAACTAATATAATGCCAGTCTTGAAACCATCATCCTAGTTTATTTGGTTACCCCAGACGTTGAGCTGGGGTTATTTTTTTGTGGCATGATGAAAGTAAAACCATAACCATAATCATAATCATAATCCAAGCTTGGTGCTTTACTTTATCCTGTACCAATAACCAACGCTAAATTACTGCGACTGAACCCGTTTAATCCACTTATTTACCTGCTCTGCAAGAATGTCTAATGGCAATGGCCCATTTTTCAAGATTGAGGTGTGAAATTCACGAAGATCAAACTTGGTGCCTAATTCTTTTTTGGCATGTTCACGTAGCTGAAGTATGTTAATCATTCCCACTTTATACGCGGTTGCTTGTGATGGCATAACAATATGGCGCTCGACCATTTTAATGGCATCAGATTGCGCATTTGGTGTGTTATCGACGTAATAGGCAATAGCTTGCTCACGAGTCCACTTTTTAGCGTGTATTCCAGTGTCAACGACTAAACGACATGCGCGCCACAGTTCCATTGATAGACGGCCAAAGTCTGAATAAGGATCTGCATATAAGCCCATTTCTTTAGGAAAATATTCAGAGTAAAGTCCCCAGCCTTCAGTATAAGCAGTGTAACTGCCAAATTTACGGAATTTTGGAATGCCTTGCAGTTCTTGTGCAATAGCAATTTGCATGTGATGACCAGGGATCCCTTCATGGTAGGCCAGAGCCTCCATTTGATATTTTGGCATCGCTTCCATTTTATATAAATTAGCGTAATAGGTGCCTGGACGAGATCCGTCTGGTGCTGGTTGATCGTAAAATGCTTTACCTGCCGACTTCTCTCTAAAAGCCTCCACCTTTCGTACCACTAAAGCGGCTTTAGGCTTAATGGTAAATACTTCATCTAAACGAGACTCCATAGTATCGATCAGAGACTTGGCTTGGGTGAGATATGCTGTTTTACCTTCATGAGTGTCAGGGTAATAAAACTGTTGGTCATCGCGCATGAAAACAAAAAACGCTGCTAAGTTGCCGTCAAAATGCACCTTTTTCATAATGACACGCATTTCATCATGAATACGCTTAACCTCGTTCAAGCCGAGTTCATGTATGGTGTCTGCTGTCATGTCAGTGGTGGTGGTGCGGGCGAGGGCATTATTGTAAAACGCTTCCCCGTCAGGCAGTTTCCAAACACCATCTTGAGTATCAGCAAGTGCTTCAAGTGACTTTGTATAGTTGATTAATTGCTCATAAGCAGGCTTTACCTTAGTAAGCAGAGCCTGTTTTACTTCGGCTAATAAGGCTTGTTTGTTGTCATCACTTATATCGAGTTTATTTATCTTACGGTTCGCGTCAGCCCATAACGCGCTGTCCTTTCCCGTATTGGCAAATGGGGCACCAGTAATAATATTTTTGCTATCAGAAATCACATATGAGAATACAAATTTTGGCGCGATAATATACTTTTCGGCACGAATTTCTAATGAGGTTTGTAATTGTGATAACAGTGTCGGTATGGCGTTTAAACGACTGATATACGCTTTTGCATCACTCTCATCTGTTATTTGATGTTGATTAATCAGCAACGAGGCCACCATTGAGTGAACACCGTTCATTTGGTTAATCGGATAGGTGTGATAACGCCATTTATCATCGCTAATACTGTGTTCTAAACTGGCTTTTAATAGTTCAAAACTGAGTGAGGCCTGTTCATCGAGCTTAGTCGCATCAAGGCGGTTTAATCTTGTCAGTTGCTGTTTACTGCGGGCTAAATTTGCATCGGCAGCGGCTTCTGATAAGTCATTCCACTTGCCATAATCTTGTTTGATCCCAAGGTAAGTTTGGTTAACTGGACTTGCCATAACATTTTCCATAAAAATGGCTTCAAACAATGCATTGGCTTTTGCTGATTCGGTTTGCTGGTTTGTTGTTGCTGTACTTTCTTGTGAGCTTAATTGCGGCATGTTATGCAGCTGTGCAATAGCTGATGTAGCGAATAAACTTGATAACGCAACAGCAATCAGAGTTGTTTTTGTTTTAATAGACATTGATATCATCCCAAAGTTATAAGGGCACATCCTAATCAAGCTTTAGCTAAAGGTGTAAATATAAATGTTAGAAAATGTGTATGTAAGGCAGAGGTAATGGCGCGGTTATGTCGCTATTTGGGTTTGCGACTCGCAGCATCTGGGTATAACAGTAAGCTGCGAGCCATATTTTTCTATTAAATCCAGTAATTAAATCTAGTGATTAAATCTAGTGATTAAATCTAGTGATTAAATAAACTGGGATAGCAAATCATTGACAAACATGTGGCCTTTTTGCGTTAAGTGCCAATGTGTTGTGGTCTCGGTCAATAATCCGCGTTCAATTGATTTTTGCATCCCTTGCTTGACCACATCTGCCGATTGCCCTGTTCGCTGCTCAAATTCAGTTTTAGGGATTGGCGTCATCAATCTAAGACGATTCATTAAATACTCTAATGGGCGATCGTCTTCAATCACCTCTGTGGTTTCAAAGGTATATTTATCTGCTGCGAGGTAGCCTTTGGGGTGCTTTATTTTAACGGTACGGACAATCCGATTTGAGTCGGGCAGGGTGATTTTACCGTGGGCCCCGCAACCGATGCCAAGGTAATCGCCAAATTGCCAATAGTTAAGATTATGGCGACATTGGAATCCAGGTTTTGCATAGGCTGATATTTCGTATTGCTCATAACCTAATGCGGCTAAACGTTGCTGACCTTGCTCGTAAATTTGCCACAGGTTCTCATCGTCTGGTAATTGTGGCGGTTTTGAATGAAACAAGGTGTTGGGTTCAATGGTGAGTTGATACCAAGAAAGATGCGGTGGGGCTAAGGCTGTTGCCGTGTCGATATCATGCATGGCTTCATCAAAGCTTTGGTTCGGTAAACCATGCATTAAATCGAGATTGAAACTTAAATAATCAGCTTGCTTGGCTTTTTCAGCCGCCACTTTCGCTTCATCTTCGTTGTGGATACGTCCGAGTAAATTAAGTTTTTCTTTTGAGAAACTTTGCACTCCAATAGATAAGCGCGTGACACCCGCAGCACGGTAAGCACTAAAGTCATCGTGCTCTAATGTACCTGGGTTGGCTTCCATAGTGATTTCAATATTATCTTCAAAAGGGATCAATGCTTGCGCCCCTTCTAGTATGCGTTGAATTTGGCTCGCATCAAATAACGATGGCGTGCCACCGCCGATAAAGATGGTATGCACCTTTCTACCTTGAACATAAGCCAAGTCTTGTTTTAAATCGTCTAATAACGCATCGACATATTGTTGCTGTGGTAACTCACCATTTTGGCCGTGAGAGTTAAAATCGCAATAAGGGCATTTTTGTACACACCATGGGATATGGATATACAAGCTAAGGGGGGGCAATTGCAATGTCATTTATTGATTATCATCCGTAGTATTGTTCGATGAAATGATACCTTGCGCTTTCATTGCACTCACTAAAAGTTCAAGTGCTTTGCCTCGATGACTGTGGGCATTTTTCTGCTCACGAGTTAACTCTGCTGCCGAGCAATCAAAACCTTGCGGGATAAATATCGGGTCATAACCATGGCCTTGCTCGCCTTGTGGGGCATGGTTTATGGTTCCTTCCCATGAGGCTTGGCAAATAATGGGCGTTGGATCTTTTGCATGGCGCAAGTACACCAGCACACATTGAAAGCGGGCATTACGAAGCGTTTCACCTTGCAGTGCATCAAGTAATTTAAGGTAATTGCTGGTTTCAGTGGCACCGGGGCCAGAATAGCGTGCTGAATATATGCCTGGTTGGCCTTGTAATGCATCAACTTCAATACCCGAATCATCTGCAATAGCCGCTTTACCGGTAATTTGTGCGGCATGACGAGCTTTTATTATAGCGTTTTCAACAAACGTGGTGCCTGTCTCTGCAACCTCAGTCACGTTAAATTTATTCTGTGGTAATACTTCAATATTAAATGTTGTCAGCATTTGATCAAATTCGGCAAGTTTGCCTTTGTTGCCACTGGCAAGAACAATTTGTTGTTTCACTGGGGTATGCATAAGTTTTTTTTGAGATGAGGATAAATTTGCGGTCATTATACGCTAACAAGGTTGCGATGCGCTACGCTGCTAAGATCCTAGGCCGCTACGCGGATAGTGCGCTTCGCTTCTAGGGCGTGACTTCGTCACTGCTAGGGACAGCTTTCGCTGCTAAGATCCTAGGCCGCTACGCGGATAGTGCGCTTCGCTTCTAGGACGTGACTGCGTCACTGCTAAGGACAGCTTCGCTGCTAAGATTCTAGGCCGCTAGGCGGATAGTGCGCTTCTAGGACGGACTGCGTGACTGCTAAGGACAGCTTCGCTGCTAAGATTGAGTCGCTGGGCGACTAGGCTGTTGATTTTATAGCCTCTAGCCGCGTAGCGTCCTAGCAGCGCAGCGCTCTAGGCTCTTTCGCTCGATATCGCTCGTTATCGAGATTTTAGGCCTTAATCTACATAGAACTTCTGTTTGAATTTCACCGAGGTATTTAATTGATTTTTGTACTTAATGGCAATGGTGAAATTGACATCTTGATCGTCGCGGTAAGGCACTTCTGCGATGTAATAGATGGATTCGCCTTCACGGATTTCTTTAAAATCAAGCGTCATGCGTGCATCAATTAAGTTATTGGCGATGCCTGAAATTTCGACCGAGACTGCGGGATGTCCTTCTTGGCTGGTATTTAGCACGGTAATATTGACTAATCCATTGTAACTGCTGCGTTCTATGCCGTAGGTTTTAGCTATTTCTGGGGTAATAAAGGTGCTACTAAGCGCCATGTAATGAATATCAAAATTACCCACTTGTTGCTTTTGTTCTGCGTGAGCATTGCCAATATTGCTGATTGCGATGACTGACAACAACAATATTTGTAACAGTGAGCGAGATAAACGCAATGATTGAAACATAATCTGTCCTTAGTGTGCTTGAGCAATAACGTTATTATAGATGAGTCGGCTATAAAAGCGCGGCTATTTCCGCTGGGATAACTTTGGGTTGGCATATTTTAATTTGCTTATGACGACCTTGTTCACCTTTGAGAATATGTACCTGACTTTTAGGGACTTTACAGGCTTTTGCGAGGTACTTAGACAAATAAGCATTTGCTTTACCGTCAATGGGTGGCGCTGTTATGGCTATTTTTAATTCGTTACCGTGTAAGCCGACAATTTGATCGCGGCTTGCTTTGGGTTGTACATAGACAAAAAGCAGCAAGTCTCCTTGCTGCTCATCGTTAATATAGCTTACTGGGTTCATTTTTTAACCTCAGCTCGAGATATTAAATTGTTGAAATGGGCTAATTTTAGTTTATTTACCCCAACTCTTAACCCGAGTTGAGGTTGTTTAATTCGACAACTAAATAATTGACCAAAAAGGAATATATTGTGCACACAGCATGTTAATGAAGTTCATTGCAATAAACACCACCAATACCGATAAATCCAAGCCACCCATTGCAGGTATTATTCTACGCACTGGCGCTAAAACCGGTTCTGTTAATTGCGCAATAACCATAACAATAGGGTTATTGTTTTGATTGAACCAGCTTAATACTGCACGAATAAGTAACATCCAAAAAAACAATACGCCCGCTTGTTTTATCACAGAGATAAATGAGAACAATAACAAGGTAAGAATGTCTACAGCAGCACCTGCAATCAAAGTAAGTACTAACATTTTAACTAACACGACAATCAGTGCCAGTAAGATTGATGAAGTATCGATACGTCCTATCGAAGGTAATAGTCGACGCATTGGTGCGATAATAGGCTGTGTCGCTTTAATCACAAATTGACTAAATGGATTGTAAAAATCCGCTCTTGCAAGCTGCAGCATAAAACGAAGAATGACGATCATTAGGTATAAGTCAAACACGGTGTTGACTAAAAAACTCATTGCATTCATGGATATTGCCTTACGTTTATGTAAATTAGTGCCTAAGTTAGTACCTAAATTAGTGCTTAAATAAATGCTTAAATTAACTGATCGCATATTTAACAGTTCAGTTAACTCAGCTGCAATATACCCGATTTTCACTCAGATTTCGTGCGTTTAAGCTGAGTTTTTACTAAAAACTATTTTAGCACTAAAGAGGTTAACGTTAAGTTAAATAATCATTCATCCCATAGCGTTAAAATGTTTTAGCCATCTCTTGGGCTCTGGCAACGCAGTTTGTCATGGCTTGGTCTACCAATTCAACTAAACCGCCTTGCTGGAGCGTTTCAACCGCTCTGGCTGTGGTGCCACCTTTTGACATAACATTCTGACGTAATTCTGTCACCGATAATTGTTGGTTTTGGATCACCATTTGCGCGGCACCTAAAGCGGCCTGTTCAGCAAGGAGTCTTGCTTTGTCCTCAGCCATGCCCATATTGACGCCAGAAGCGATCATTGACTCGATAAACAAGTAGAAATAAGCAGGAGAACTGCCCGCAAGCGCAATCACTTGATCTAATTCTGCTTCTTTATCAACCCAAACTACTTTGCCACCACTTTGCATTAATGTTTCGCAAATGGCCTTATGTTCGGCAGAAATACTGTCATCGGCATAAATACCCGTCATACCATAGCCAATTTGAGTTGGGGTATTAGGCATAGTGCGGATAAGCTTGATAGGTTGATTAAAATAGACCGGATAACGAGACGCCGGAATACCTGCAGCGATAGTGATGATTAACTTATCCGCTAAATCCAGTGAACTTAAGTCTTCACAAACAGATGCCATTAATTGAGGTTTTACGCTTAACACGATCACCTCTGCTGCTTTGGCTGCTGCGTGGTTATCATGGGAAACCTCAATAGCAAAATCTTGCTGCAACGCATCCAATTTACCTTTGCTTGGATTGGTAGCATGAATAAGATCACTAGGATAGCCATGTGTAACTAAGCCACTGATAATGCTACGAGTCATATTGCCCGCACCGATAAAACATACTTTTGCTTGAGTCATTAAGTCTGTATCCAATAAAAGAGTGAATTTATGTCCAATTGCTGTGTATGTTACCTAATTCAGCTCTAGGACGCTACGCTTCCAGGTTCTAGGGTCGCTACGCTGCTCGGTTCTAGTGTCGCTACGCTGCTAGGGCGGACTACGTCCTGCTAGGATCTAGGGCGTGACTTCGTCACTGCTAGGGTCGCTGCGCTGCTAGAACGGACTACGTCCTGCTAGGCCGCTGCGCGGATAGAGCGCTTCGCTTCTAGGGACAGCTTCGCTGCTAAGATTGAGTCGCTGCGCGACTAGGCTATTGATTGTATAGAATCTAGCCGCGTAGCGACCTAGCAGCGCAGCGTTCTAGGCTGTTGCTATAGATTGTATAGAATCTAGCCGCGTAGCGTCCTAGCAGCGCAGCGCTCTAGGCTGTTGATTTTATCTTTGACCAAAGATAGCACTGCCGATGCGCACCATGGTTGATCCGTTGGCGATGGCGATATCCATGTCACCGCTCATGCCCATAGACAGAGTGTCGACGCTAGGATATTGCTGTTTAAGCTGGTCAAAAAGTTGCTTTAATTGGCTAAATTCTTGTTGCTGAAGTTGTACATCATCAGTGGCGGTTGGGATCGCCATTAATCCGCGCAGTTTAAGGTGGGGTAAGGATGCGATAGTAAGTGCTAACGTGGCGACATCTGCAAAACTTGCAGAATTGATACCCGACTTAGACTCTTCCTGGCTAATATTGACTTGAATACACACGTTTAATGGCGACTTGTCGCTCGGCCGCTGTTCATGCAAACGTTGGGCTATTTTGCCGCGACTTAAGGTGTGCATCCAATCAAAATGCTCGGCGACAATTTTTGTTTTATTCGATTGCAGCGGGCCTATAAAATGCCATTCTATATCCGGGTAATCTGCCTGTAAGGCGTTAATCTTAGTTTCGCCTTCTTGGACATAGTTTTCACCAAATAAACGTTGCCCCGCTTGATAAGCTGCAATAATGTCACTTATGGGTTTGGTTTTGCTCACCGCCAGTAGGTTTATCTCATCTGGAGAACGTGAACAATTTTGCGCCGCTTGATTAATTCTGCTCTGGGCGATTGATATTCTGTCTGCTATTGTTGTCATAATGTTGGTTTAATGGATGTCTCTACAATGGAAATCACTGAATTACTGGCCTTTAGTGTCAAACACAAAGCATCAGATCTACATCTTTCAGCAGGCGTATCCCCCATGATCCGTGTTGACGGTGAAGTGAGGAAAATTAATTTACCTGCGTTAGATCATCAAGGCGTTCATAGTCTTGTTTATGACATCATGAATGATAAACAACGTAAAGACTATGAAGAACACTTAGAAATCGATTTTTCATTCGAAGTCCCCAATCTAGCTCGCTTTCGTGTTAACGCATTTAATCAGTCTCGTGGTGCAGGCGCGGTATTTCGTACCATTCCTTCTGAAATTTTATCTCTTGAGCAACTTGGTGCACCAGAAATTTTTAAGAAAATTGCCAGTTACCCACGTGGATTGGTATTAGTGACAGGGCCAACGGGGTCGGGTAAATCGACCACATTGGCAGCGATGGTCGACTACGTTAATGAAAATCGACATGAACATATTTTAACCATTGAAGACCCGATAGAATTTGTCCATCAAAACAAACAATGCTTAATCAATCAGCGCGAAGTTCACAAACATACACATAGCTTTAATGCGGCGCTGAGAAGTGCATTGCGTGAAGACCCTGATGTTATTCTTGTGGGTGAAATGCGCGACCTTGAAACCATTCGTTTAGCCATGACGGCCGCAGAAACGGGTCACTTAGTGTTTGGTACTTTGCATACCACCTCGGCAGCCAAAACCATTGACCGTGTGGTCGATGTATTTCCTGAAGGTGAAAAAAGCATGGTACGCACCATGTTGTCAGAGTCACTTCAAGCCGTTATTTCGCAAACATTGATTAAGAAAATTGGTGGTGGCCGAGTGGCCGCACATGAAATTATGATGGGTACACCCGCGATCCGAAATCTTATTCGTGAAGACAAGGTCGCGCAAATGTATTCAGCCATTCAAACGGGTATGTCTCACGGCATGCAAACCCTTGATCAATGCCTGCAAAATTTGGTCAATCGTGGCTTAATTACCCGCGAAGATGCGATGCAGAAAAGTTCGAATAAACAAGCTAATTTCTAAGGAACTGGATCATGGATGTTCGTCCGTTTTTAAATATGATGGTTGAGAAAAAGGCGTCTGACTTATTTATCACCGCCGGTTTTCCACCGAGTGCCAAAATTGACGGTGAGTTACGTCAGCTATCTGAAGACCGATTAACACCAGAGCAATCGCTGATGTTTGTTGAGTCGTTAATGAGTGATATACAAAAGAAAGAGTTTCACGACAGCAGCGAATGCAACTTTGCTTTTGCGGCAAAAGATTTAGGCCGTTTTCGTGTCAGTGCCTTTTGGCAACGAGAATCAGCCGGTTGTGTTATGCGCCGTATCGAAACCCAAATTCCAGAAGTGGATGACTTAAAGCTTCCCGCCATTTTAAAAGATTTGGTCATGAGTAAACGTGGTCTTATCATCATGGTCGGCGGAACAGGTACCGGTAAGTCAACCTCGCTAGCTGCGCTGGTGGGCTACCGAAACGCTCATTCTCGGGGGCATATTCTGACCATTGAAGACCCGGTTGAATTTGTGCATAACCATCGTAAAAGTATTGTTACTCAACGAGAAGTGGGTATTGATACCGACTCATTTGATGCCGCGCTTAAAAGCTCACTGCGCCAAGCGCCAGATGTGATCTTAATTGGTGAAATTCGTACTCAAGAAACCATGGAATTTGCACTGTCGTTTGCCGAAACCGGTCATTTATGTATGGCGACTTTACATGCAAACAACGCCAACCAAGCACTCGATCGTATTATGCATTTGGTGCCAGAAAGTAAGCACAATCAGCTGCTATTTGATTTGTCATTAAATTTACGCGGTATTGTGGCGCAACAGCTTATTCCTAAATCAGACGGAACCGGACGTCGAGCCGCCATTGAGGTGTTAATTAATACTCCACGTGTGGCCAGTTTGATTGCTAAAAACGAGTTGCATTTACTGAAAGAAACCATGGCTAAGTCTCGCGAGCAAGGCATGCAAACGTTTGACCAGGCATTGCTTGATTTATATCTAGAAGGTGAGATCAGTTACGCCGATGCATTACATCATGCCGACTCACCTAATGATTTGCGTTTAATGATTAAATTGCAAAACAACGAAGCGGCTTCATCGGGCGCCATGGAAGGCATTACACTCGATATGGATTAGGCGTGATATGAACAAAATGTTCAGATAGTAAGCCAGTTGGTGGTTTTTTAGAGGTCGAGCGTCACATAATGTGTGTTTTTTTGTTATAATCAACGTTGGATTGTCATTACGGATGCTGTAATGATAAAAGAGGGTTAAATTTTCAGCGATTAATCCACTTCGTGTAATTACATTATACGTTACTAATTTTTATCACGTTTTATAACAATATGTATCAAGGATGTATTATGCAGTTATGGCAAAAAGTCACTGTTTTATCTTCGCTAATCTTGTTTCCATTTTCGGCTTCGGCTGTAAAAGTTACTGATGAAGTCGATATTGGCGGCGCAGTAAGAATCAACTACGGTTGGAAAGATTACGATAATAACTCCAAACTTAAATTTGAACTGTTCCGTGCCGATGTCAACTATAAGAGTAAAGATGGCTTGTTCGCCTCAGCTCAGTACCGTTGGTACGAAAGCATGGATGTAGTGCATCATGCCTACATGGGTTATCAATTTGACGAAGCACAATCAGTACAAGTGGGTGTAACCCAAGTACCATTTGGCTTATTACCTTACGCAGCACATTCATTTTGGTTTGGTGCAACGTATTATCTTGGTTTTGAAGATGATTACGATGCAGGTATCCATTACAAAAATGAAAAAGATGGTTGGCGCTACGACCTAGCTTACTTTAGTAATGATGAATACGGTAATGGTGCGCGTGTCGATCGCTACTCATTTGACGTTGCTACAACGGATCAATCTCCATATGAAGAGTCAGGCCAAATAAACGCCCGAGTTGAGCGTGAATTTACTTCTGGTGACGTCACTCATAAGTTAGGTGGCTCATTACAGTTAAGCCAATTAGATTATATGGCTGATATCTCTAGCGTAGATGGTGAAGATGTCGATAGCCTTGCAGCTGCAGCTCATTGGCAACTTGACTGGAAAAAATGGCAATTACAGTTACAGTATATTCATTACGACTATGACGTAAAAGACAGTGAACGTATTACTCTTAGTGCGTTTCAGTTTCCATTCGAAATTGCTGCTGAAGCAGATGTTGCGACAGTTAACTTAGCTAAATCGTTTGATGTCGACTGGGGTCCAATCACTAATGTAAATTGTTACAACGATTACAGCCAAGTGATGGCATCAGGCGACGGGCTAGATGATTCTGTCCAAAACGTGACGGGTTGTGCCATCACTGCTGGTAAGTTTTATTCTTATGTCGACTGGATTGCCGGTAAAAATATGTGGTTTGTTAAAGGCCCAGGTGTGGGTATCGATAATGGCGACACAGCATGGCATTCTCGTTTGAACATCAATGTTGGTTTCTATTTCTAAACATTTTTGATCTCAATAAAAAAGTATTACGTACAATAGTGTGATATTTCATTAGGCACCGATAAAGTCATTTATCGGTGCCTTTTAACTTTGAGTCAAGGACAAACTAAAAATGATTAAATACCTAACAGCCATTGGCTTATTCACATTAAGTTCTGCTGCTTTTGCCACCAATTGTCCTGACTACCTCAATGTTGAAGCGCGAAAATTACACTCAACAGAAAACGTTAATTTATGTGAACTCACTCAAGGCAAAGCGGTGTTAATTGTTAACACGGCTTCCCATTGTGGCTTTACACCTCAATTTGAAGCACTTGAAACATTACATAAAGAGTATGCTGATAAAGGATTAGTGGTCATTGGCTTTCCTTCAGATGATTTTTTCCAAGAAGAAAAAGATGAAGCCAAAACCGCCGATGTTTGTTTTATTAATTATGGTGTCACCTTCACCATGGTGGCAACATCAGCCGTTAAAGGCAGCAGTGCTAACTCAGTATTTAAATACCTAGGCGACAACAGTGCTGAACCAAAATGGAATTTCTACAAATATGTTATCTCAGGTGATGGTCAAACCGTACAGCAATTTAATTCGCGGGTTAAACCTGATAGCGATGAACTGAAAAAAGCGATTGAATCAGTTTTGTAATCATTAACTCAAGTGAGTTATTTTATCGCATTCTTTAACTGAGCTCTTTCACTGAGCCCTTTCAATCAGCCGTCTAGCTTAAATAAATATTTACAGAGTGCGGGGTATTTTGATATAAAATCGATACCCAGCACTCTTTATGTTTTAAATGAATGCGATACAATTTTAATTTAAGCTCATGAGTTATTCAGCATGAGATATATTTGTCGATCAAAATCAATAACGGAGAAGATACTTTGGCTAGATTTTCAGGGCTAGATAAAGACACCGGCCATAAAGCACGTGGCAAAACTGGCGTATTACTATTAAATCTAGGTACACCAGATGCGCCAACGGCATCTGCTGTTCGCATTTATTTGGCTGAGTTTTTGGCAGACCCTCGAGTGGTGGAAATTCCAAAACTAATATGGATGATTATTCTTCACGGCATTATTTTGCGTATTCGTCCGGCTAAATCAGCAGCGTTATATCAAAAAGTATGGACCGATGCGGGTTCGCCTTTACTCGATATCAGCCAGCGTCAACAAGCAAAACTAGCTAAACAATTACAAGCACAAGGCTACGATGCCAGTGTGCATTTGGCGATGCGTTATGGATCGCCATCAACGTCGAGCACCTTGCAAGCTATGCACAAACAAGGGGTAGACAACTTAGTGGTTTTGCCTTTGTATCCGCAGTATGCAGCGCCAACAACAGGGTCTGCGTTTGATGCTTTGGCTAAAGAACTGATGAAATGGCGTTATATTCCGGCACTGCATTTTATTAATACCTATCATGACAACAGTGATCTTATCGATGCCCTTGCCGCATCCATTCAAAAAGACTTTGATGAACACGGTAAACCACAAAAATTGGTGATGTCATATCATGGTATGCCAGAGCGAAATCTACATTTAGGCGATCCCTATTATTGCTTCTGTTTGAAAACGACTCGTTTAGTGGTCGAAAAATTAGGCTTAAGTGAAGACGATTACGTCGCAACATTCCAGTCTCGCTTTGGCAAGGCTAAATGGTTACAACCTTATACCGACGCAACAATAGCCAGCCTACCAGCCAAAGGTATCACCGATATCGCCGTTATTTGCCCAGCATTTAGTGCCGATTGCCTAGAAACCTTAGAAGAAATCAAAGGCGAAAATCGTCACGTATTTGAAGATGCCGGCGGCAAAAACTTCAGATACATCGAATGTTTAAATGATAACGATGACCACATCAACATGATGGCCAATCTGGTAAAACCTTTCTTGTAATTATAGGGCGCTGCGCTGCTAGAACGGACTTCGTCCTGCTAGAACGGACTTCGTCCTGCTAGAACGGACTTCGTCCTGCTAGAACGGACTTCGTCCTGCTAAAGTCGCTTCGCTATGCTGTTTGCTTTTATAGCCTCTAGCCGCGTAGCGTCCTAGCAGCGCAGCGCTCTAGGCTGTTGCGTACCTAGGCTTTTAGCTTTATATCCTCGCCTCTGCTTTTATGATTTGTTAAACTCAAATAATGTTTCGTCGTTAAAGAAATAATATGAGAATAGATCCCAATATCGCATTAGTTTATAGCACTGATAAAGGTCGTATTGATCAACCTAAACCACAAGCTGAAATTCCAACTGGTGACGGCATAGTGCGGATCCACAAAGATACTAAAGGTCGTAAAGGTAAGGGCGTGAGTGTGATAAAAGGGCTCGCATTAGATGAAAAAACCTTAAAAGATCTTGCGCAAAAACTGAAGAAACAATGTGGCTGCGGTGGTACAGTAAAAGACTTATGCATTGAAGTACAAACCGACAATCGCGAACAAATAAAATCCATATTAGAAAAGTTGAATTTCACAGTGAAATTAGCGGGTGGATGATACATATCGCTGAGACACGATTTGGGAGAGTATATGGATAGCTTCAAAGACCACTTTTTAATTGCCATGCCATCACTAGATGAGACATTTTTTGAACGTGCGGTGATCTACATTTGTGAGCATGATCAAAAGGGTGCCATGGGAATAATGGTTAACCGACCCATTGGCGTTGAAGTTGAAGATCTGCTTGAACAAATGGAATTATATTTATCGCCAGAGTTTTCATTCTCCTTAGACAATCAAGTACTCATTGGCGGCCCTGTGGCGCCCGAACGTGGTTTTGTGCTGCATACGCCTCAAAAACATTGGATCAATAGCACTGAGATCAGTGAAGAGATAATGTTAACTTCTTCACGGGATATATTAGCCGCGATTGGTTCAGATAAATCTCCCGAGCAATTTATTGTTGCCCTTGGCTACGCTGGCTGGAGTAAAGATCAGCTTGAACAAGAAATTGTAGACAATACTTGGTTAACGATTAAAGCCACGCCAGAGTTACTTTTCAACATTGATCATGAACACCTGTGGCAAATGGCGACTCAACAACTGGGTTTTGATATTTGGCAAATGTCTAGTCAAATAGGGCATGCTTAAAAATAGCTCGCTACGCTTCTAAGATTTTAGGCTGCTTCGCTACTAGGGCGGACTACGTCCTGCTAGGATCTAGGGCGTGACTTCGTCACTGCTAGTGTCGCTACGCTTCTAGGGCGGACTACGTCCTGCTAGGATCTAGGGCGTGACTTCGTCACTGCTAGGCCGCTGCGCTGCTAGAACGGACTACGTCCTGCTAGGATCGCTACGCTTCTAGGGACAGCTTCGCTGCTAAGATTGAGTCGCTACGCGACTCGGCTGTTGATTTTATAGCCTCTAGCCGCGAAGCGTCCTAGCAGCGAAGCGCTCTAGGCTGTTGATTTTATAGGCTCTGGCCGCGTAGCGTCCTAGGCTGTTGCTTTTAAAGCGATTAAACAAAGAGATAAACATGCAACCACAAACCGTTTTAGGGTTCGACTACGGCACCAAAAGTATTGGTGTCGCTATAGGTCAAGCCATTACTGCGAGTGCCACGCCTTTACTATCAATTAAAGCGGTTGATGGGATCCCTAATTGGGATGATATCGATAAATTATTAAAAGAATGGCAACCAGACCTTGTCGTCGTCGGCCTACCGTTAAATATGGATGGCACCGAACAAGAAATGACTCAACGAGCACGAAAATTTGCTAACCGAATTAACGGTCGTTTTGGGGTTAAAATTGCCACCCAAGATGAACGCTTAACCACTGCCGATGCTAAAGCTCGCTTATTCGAACTCGGTGGCTTTAAAGCGTTAACCAAAGGTCAAATTGATGCGGTTTCAGCGGTATTAATTATCGAAAGTTATTTTGAAAATCAATTTTAATCTAGATCCTAGGCCGCTAGGCGGATAGTGCGCTGCGCTTCTAGAGCGGACTTCGTCCTGCTAGGGACAGCTTCGCTGCTAAAATTCTAGGCCGCTACGCGGATAGTGCGCTGCGCTTATAGAGCGGACTTCGTCCTGCTAGGGACAGCTTCGCTGCTAAGATCCTAGGCCGCTACGCGGATAGTGCGCTGCGCTTCTAGAGCGGACTTCGTCCTGCTAGGGACAGCTTCGCTGCTAAGATTGAGCCGCTACGCGGCTAGGCTGTTGATTTTATAGAATCTAGCCGCGTAGCGTCTTAGCAGCGCAGCGTTCTAGGCTTTTTTCGCTCGCTACCGCTCTAGGCTTTTGGCTCGCTACCGCTCTAGGTTTTTTTGCTCGCTACCGCTTAATTCGCACCAACATGGTGCAACCGTTTGTCTTTGTTGCACAATTATCAGGCTTATTCTCCGCACTACTTTTCATATCATCACTTGACGTGTTTTAAATACGTTATATATATCAAAGGCTAAAGTCTATTTGTGCCATTAAGGTGCAAAGTCATTATGCTTGGCACATATCCTGAATCAATCCATAACTAAATCAATAACTAAATCGAATAAGTGTGAGGTCGCTTAGTTACTAGGGCGGACTTCGTCCTGCTAGGTCGCTACGCGGATAGAGCGCTGCGCTTCTAGGGACAGCTTCGCTGCTAAGATTAAGTCGCTGCGCGACTAGGCTGTTGATTTTATAGCCTCTAGCCGCGAAGCGTCCTAGCAGCGTAGCGTTCTCGGCTGTAGCTAAGATTGAGTGACTAGATTCTAGGCCGCTTCGCTACTATGCTTTAGTTTTTATAGAGTCTAGCCGCGAAGCGTCCTAGCAGCGCTCTAGGCTGTTGATTTTATAGCGTCCTAGGCTTTAGCGAAGCGTTCATTGGTTAAAAGGGAGATGATATGACAACACGACCACTTATCTTTACTGACATAGATGGCACTTTACTTGATCATTATGACTATAGCTTTAGTCATGCAATAGACGTGATTGAAGCATTAAATGAACGGCATATTCCTATTATTGCCAATACCAGTAAAACCTTTGCCGAAATGGAAAAGCTCCAACAAACTATCGGTTTTAATTCACCGTTTATTTCAGAAAATGGTGCGGTAATTTATATCCCTATTGGTTACTTTGACCAACAGCCACAAGATACGTTTACCCAAGGATATTATTGGGTAAAAGAGTTTTGTCAGCCGCGAACATATTGGCTCGAATTGTTAACAGAGCATGCACCAGCCTTTGACGATGACTTTATTGGTTTTTCAACGTTGTCGGTTGAAGCGTTATGTGAAGTCACCGATCTGTCACCAGACAATGCCAAGCTGGCATTAATCAGGCACTACGGCGAACCACTACTTTGGCAGGGTGATGAAGCCAGTAAACAAGCCTTTATAGCGTTGATGACCGGTGTTGGTGCTCAAATGCTCCAGGGCGGACGATTTCTACATGTTGGCGGTGATACCGATAAAGGCAAGGCCATGAAATGGTTAGCCGATGTGTATGTCAAGCAATATCACGCACCTGTTATTACCATTGCACTGGGTGACAGTGGTAATGACACGGCCATGCTCGAAGCTGCCGATATTGCCATACAAATTAAGTCACCTGTTCATGACTTTCCTACCTTAACGACAAAAAAACAAAGTATTAAAAGCAGTCTATACGGTCCTAAAGGGTGGGCTGAATGTATAACCCAAACGCTATTGTCGTCATCGGATGAATCACAGAAAAACCAACTAACATTTGGAGGGGCGTAATATGGCCGATTTTTATCAAAATGGCATTGTCACCACAATGCACAATTTAACCCGACGTACCCATGAAGAGCTTGAAACAGAGTTAATTAAGTTTTCAAAAACACGGCCATTAGGATTAATACTGCCCTCTCTTTATTCTGAGTTAGAAGGTGACGCGCTTAAAGATATTGTTAGTAAATTGAAAGAGGTACCCTACTTAAACGAAATTGTGATTGGATTAGACCGAGCCGATCTCAAGCAATATAAACATGCACTGCGCTTTTTTGGCGATTTACCCCAACATCACCGCATTTTGTGGAATGACGGCCCACGTTTACAAGCACTGGATGCAAAACTGCAAACCTTAGGTTTAGCGCCTAAAGAATTGGGTAAAGGCCGTAATGTTTGGTATTGCATGGGCTATATTCTGGCCTCTGGAAAAACCGAATCGGTTGCCTTGCACGACTGCGATATTGTCACCTATGAAAAGTCATTGCTGGCACGTTTACTTTATCCTGTGGCCAACCCGAAGTTTAATTACGAGTTTAGTAAAGGCTATTATGCGCGTATTTCCAATGGGCAAATTAATGGCCGAGTGTCACGGCTGTTAGTCACTCCGTTGATTAAAGCGCTTAAAAAAGTGGTCGGTTATAACGAATATTTAGACTACATGGACAGTTTTCGTTATCCATTAGCGGGCGAATTTTCATTTAGACGCGATGTACTCAACGACCTACGGATCCCAAGTGACTGGGGATTAGAAATTGGTGTGTTATCAGAAATGCAGCGCAATTATGCCCATAATCGTATTTGTCAGGTCGATATCGCCGACAATTACGATCATAAACATCAAGACCTATCATTAGATAACGAAGAAGAGGGTCTGTCTAAAATGTCGATTGATATCACCAAAGCCTTCTTTCGTAAACTTGCCACTCAAGGCAATACTTTTAGCACCGAATCGTTCCGAACCCTTAAGGCGACTTATTACCGTATCGCCCTAGATTATGTCGAAACCTATCATAACGATGCGATAATGAACGGCTTAACCACGGATATTCATTTAGAAGAAAAAGCCGTTGAAATGTTTGCCCAAAATATTGTAACGGCAGGGCAGCGCTTTTTAGATAACCCAATGGAAACCCCCTTTATGCCAACATGGAGTCGAGTAGTCAGTGCCATGCCAGATGTACTTGAGCAACTAAAAGCCGCCGTTGAAGCCGATCACGCCGAGTTTAGTTAACCGGATCACGACTTAATCGTTGGGATAATAATAGCCGGGATAATCGTTGGGGGTAATCGTCGAGTTAACCGTTGGGTTAACCGTTGGGTTAACCGTTGGGTTAACCGTTGGGTTAACCGTTGGGATAATAGCCGGGATAATAATCCACGAGTTAATCGTCGAGTTAATCGTTGGGTTAATAGCAGCGTTCATAACTGAATCAAGATCTGGCCTATTGTAAGTCAATGCAATCAAACCTAACGAAGATGGCGGGGAGGATTGCTGAATAAGCAGCTGTTTAATGACGCTTTATCACCATAAGTCGAGGCTGGAACCTCGAACCTCGAACAACAAGGACACCTTATGTCAGTAATGGAAGTATTACAGCAAAAGCTGCAGCAACAACTTAGCTGCATTTACAATGATATCGACCTCGACATGAGCACCTCAGAGTTGGCGGTTCAACTCATCGACATCATGCGCATAACTGAGTATTGCCAAGTACCAGCACCTTTTGTTAATCATTGGTCCGAAAAAGACATCATTATGATCACTTATGCTGACAGTGTGCTCCAACAAGGTGAGCGTCCACTCACAACCTTGGCGCAATTTATCGACAGCTATTTAAGTTGCATCAATGCGGTGCATATATTACCGTTTTTTCCCTACAGCTCAGACGATGGTTTTTCCGTTATCGACTACTCAAGCATTAACGAAGGTCTAGGCTCGTGGGCAGACATTAGTGCCATTGCCAGCAAGCGACGATTAATGTCAGATCTAGTCATCAATCATTGTTCCAGCCGCAGTTTATGGTTTGAACATTTTTGTAAAGGTGAGGGCGTGGGCCATGACTACTTCTTTACCGCCGATCCGGAGGATGATTTAAGCGCGGTGGTTCGGCCCAGAACCTCAGCCCTACTCAGGCCAACTGAGACACCTAACGGCACTCAACATGTATGGTGTACGTTTAGCCACGACCAAGTCGATTTTGATTTTCGTAATCCACAAGTGTTAATCGAGTTTGTACGAATAATTCGGCAATATTTAGATGCTGGGATCAGTATTTTTCGCCTAGATGCGGTGGCTTTTTTATGGAAAATAGTGGGCAGTAAATCAATTAACTTACCGCAAACCCATGAAATAGTCCGTTTGTTGCGTACATTAATCGAGCACGCCCAACAAGACGCCATTATTATTACCGAAACCAATATCCCTAACCCTCAAAACTTGACCTATTTTGGTAATGCTAACGAAGCCCACAGCATTTATAACTTTTCACTGCCACCATTGTTGATCAACAGCCTTATTACCGGTAGTTGCTTGTACTTAAAGCGTTGGCTTATGAGCATGCCGCCCGCACAAGATGGCACAACCTACTTTAATTTTATTGCCTCCCACGATGGCATCGGCCTTCGTCCAGCAGAGGGGTTACTCGACGACGATGAGATAGATACACTCGTCGACACCATGCAACAATTCGGTGGCCAAATATCATCACGAACCACAGAAGATGGTCAGCAAAAGCCATACGAAATGAACATAGCCCTGTTTGATGCGCTGCAAGGTACCACGAAAGGCAAAGACGCTTGGGGCATGCAACGTTTTGTGTGTGCCCATACCATTATGTTAGCGCTAGAAGGTATTCCAGGTATTTATATTCACAGTTTACTGGGAACCCGCAACGACTATGAAAAGCTGGCAAACACGTCACATAATCGCGCTATTAACCGTCATCGTTGGGATCTCAATCAATTAACTGAGCAGCTAAGTGATACCAACAGCGACCATAGCCAAGTGTTAACCGCGCTGACTCATTTAATTAATATTCGCACCCAGCAAAGTGCTTTTCATCCCAATGCCACCCAGTTCACCCTGCACTTAGGCTTACAATTATTTGGTTTCTGGCGTCAAAGTCGTAACCGTAAACAGAGCATCTTCTGCGTCAGTAACGTATCTGATCAAGTCACCACGCTACCCATTAATGAACTTAATCTTACTATTGCCGACTACTGGATAGATCTATTAACTGGCCAACAGATTGAAGACATCACCCAACCCATGCAACTGCAACCCTACCAAACAGTGTGGATCAGTAACTAGTGTCGCTGCGCTACTAGGTGCTAGGGCGGACTTCGTCCTGCCAGGCCGCTACGCTGCTAGAGCGTGACTACGTCACTGCTAGGATCGCTACGCTGCTAGGGCGTGACTTCGTCACTGCTAGGATCGCTACGCTGCTAGGGCGTGACTTCGTCACTGCTAGGGCGTGACTTCGTCACTGCTAGAACAGCTTCGCTGCTAGGGCGGACTACGTCCTGCTAGGACAGCTTCGCTGCTAGGGCGGACTACGTCCTGCTAGGCCGCTACGCTGCTAGAGCGTGACTTCGTCACTGCTAGGATCGCTACGCTGCTAGGGCGTGACTTCGTCACTGCTAGGGACAGCTTCGCTGTTAAGATTTTATAGCATCTAGCCGCGAAGCGTCCTAGCAGCGAAGCGCTCTAGGCTGTTGCTTTTAATGCGTCCTAGCAGCGCAGCGCTCTAGGCTCTTGGCTATTAGCAGGCTTTTGCTTTTTACAATGTCTTAGCTCATTATAAGCTTATAAGCATATACACATTGTTATTGGAGCCTGTATGAAAAAACTATTTATAGCCGTTGCGGTATTAGCGTTGAGCGCATGTAGTACCTTAAAATCGACTTCAGACTTCGATCCATCGGTATCATTTGATCAATACAAAACCTACTCATGGGTAGTGAAGAAAAATAACGATGCGGGTTATCATTTAGACGGACTCATGGATCAACGTATCCGCGCCGCTATTGAAAGCCAATTAAACCAAAAAGGTATCAGTAAAACAGACAAGCAAACCGCAGATTTATTGGTTAACTACATCACTAAAGTCGATAAAAAAATTAATATCGACACCTTTAACAGTCATTATGGCTATAACCCATATTACGGTCCTCGTTGGGGGTTAGGTGGTAGCATACAAACTGAAACCACAGTGCGCGAATATGAAGTTGGCACCTTAATGGTTGATTTAGTGGATAATAAAACCGGTAAATTGATTTGGCGTGGCACTGTGGCCGATACAGTACGAGAACAGAATACTCCAGAACAACGGATTCAAATCATCAACAAAGCTATTGATGCTGTAATGATGAATTATCCACCCAAGCCAACTCAGTAACCTCTAGGTCCTAGATTTTAGGTCCTAGGCCGCTACGCGGATAGTGCGCTTCGCTTCTAAGATCCTAGGCAGCTTCGCTGCTAAGATCCTAGGCAGCTTCGCTGCTAAGATCCTAGGCCGCTACGCGGATAGTACGCTTCGCTTCTAGGACGGACTTCGTCCTGCTAGGGACAGCTTCGCTGCTAAGATCCTAGGCCGCTACGCGGATAGTGCGCTTCGCTTCTAGGGCGTGACTTCGTCACTGCTAGGGACAGCTTCGCTGCTAAGATCCTAGGCCGCTATGCGGATAGGCTCTGTGCTTTCAGCTTTTATAGCATCTAGCAGCGAAGCGTCCTCGAAGACCGCAGGTCGTCCTAGCAGCCGCAGGCGCTCTATTCCTAGCATCCTAGCAGCTCGGCGCTCTAGGCTTTTGCTAAGATTGTATAGCATCTAGCAGCGAAGCGTCCTCGAAGACCGCAGGTCGTCCTAGCAGCCGCAGGCCTCTATTCCTAGCATCCTAGCAGCTCGGCGCTCTAGGCTTTTGCTAAGATTGTATAGCATCTAGCAGCGAAGCGTCC